>WJOT01000001.1 GCA_009619095.1 Clostridia bacterium | reverse complement strand
TCTCTTTTAGAAGGGGAGATTCCAACAATTGGCCATTTCTTACTCTGGTAATGGCTGTTAAAGGATTAATCACTGCATTGATTAATAGTTTGCCCCACAACACACCCTCTATATTATCGGAAATCTCAGTATCTATGCCTGCCTGATTGAAAATATCTGAAATGGATTTAATTCTTTCACTTTCCTGGCTGTCAATCTCTCCAATTACTGTCTTTCCACAACCTGCATGCCTTATTATTCCTGCCTCCAGGACAGTAGCACCCTGATAAGTGATACCACCAACCACTCTGCCCTTACCCGCGATTTTACTCATCCTCTCAATATTTTCCAAACCATTTTGCAGGGTAAGCCAGACTGTCCTCTTTCCTGTCAGTGGTAAAGAATTCCTGGTAGCTTCTTCCGTATCGTACGCTTTAACGAAAAGAATAACTAAATCGCAGGGGCCTACTTCTTGAGGGTCTGTTGTTGCCTTTATTTTTATTATTTCCTGTTTAGGTTCCCCGGGCTGAAGGGCTCTACTTGGTTCTATAATCAGCCCTTCTCTGTTTATCTTCTCTGCCCTTTCGTTATGATTGTCAATTAGCCAAACATCCTGCCCTGCTCTGGTAAGCATCCCACCAAATAACTCACCCATTGCCCCAACGCCCACAATTCCTATCTTCATTCTTCAAAACCCAAATCTACCAAGTCCTTCAGAAATTTTGTGAAAATTTTCACAAGTTTTTCCTTAAAAAAATAAAGAAACTGCTAAACTAAGATTTTATAAAATTAATTTTTGTCCTGTCAAGTAAATAAGAAGTAAAAAGTCTAGTGGCCATTGTAAATTAGGAGGGTAAAGAGCTGTTGCCCCATTATTCCTTATATTGCCTTTATAATTTTCTCAGGTAGGGTAAATTCATTACCTCCCACATGCGAAAGTGGCCTGGCCTTTAAAGGGTTATACTTCCCTTTTACGAAAAGTCCTGTTTTCACTTCCACATCCACTACTCTTCCTACCACAATTATGTGGTCCCCAGCTTCATACATTGCTTCCAGCTTACATTCAAACTTAGCCAGCGCTTCAGCCACTTTTGGTGATTTTATCTTTTTCGATTTCTGTTCAGTAAGACCTGCTTTTTCAATCTCGCTGACTCCTTTAGGAAAATCTTCGCCACAGGTCCACAGTTGGTTGAGCATGTCCACACCGGGAATATTAATTGCAAAATCTCCCATCTCCCTGATATTGGATATGGTGTGGTGTTCCGGGTCTGAGGCAAAAGCAATCATTGGTGGTTCCACTGAAGCAGGCATTACGAAACTAAAAGGTGCGGCGTTAGAGACCCCCTTCTTATTTGCTGTGGAAATTAGAACCACAGCCCTGGGAACCAATAACTTATACCAGTATGATAGCTCTATTTTCATAGGAACCTCCAGTGCATTTTGAGTTGCGAACCGTCAAGGGAATTGGAGAGGAAAATCGGTCAAAGACTTTCCCCTGACAGAAGGTGAAATTTTTTGTGAGAGATCTTTTGCTTGCTTTTAAAACTTTGCCTGAATGGAAATGCGGTGAGGTAGAGAAAGGTTTTTAGTTATACCTATTGCGTAATCGAGAGAATAATTCTCCCAGGTAATACCCAAGCCTAAATTGAACGACTCAGCCTCTCCCGAGGAATTACTCATATTCAGCCGATAGCCTGCCCGAAATGAAAGGAGACTTTTATACCTGTATTCAGCTCCCAGAAGGGCGAGAATTTCCTTCTCATTTAGATAGTATGGTAAATCTAAAGAACCAGTAAGAGTATGCTCTGTAAAGTTTTTCCTGTAAGAACCACCAAGGCGAATGGTAAATGGTAAGGATTCTCCTTCACTTATATATTTGAGTTTTGTGCCCAGGTTCTGAAAAGAAAGGCCGATATCAACACCCTCAACTAATCCCTTATACTGTCCACCAAAATCTATGGCAAAGGCGCTTGCGCTCTCTCCAAAAATTTGAGATGAAATAATTTTGAGATTTAGCCCTACCGGAATTTTGCCCCCATAAGTCGGCATTGCCGCCCCCACGGTAAAGATTATATCTCTTTGTCCTGTTTTGTTTATCGCTTCGCCAGCCAAATCTACTAACTCAATTTTACCCGTGTCATAATAAAGAATACTTCCTCCCAGAGTGGCAAATGGGAATCTCCTTCCATAGATAAGGGTGGCTAAGCTATCTTTACCTAAACCACTTTGATACATAAATAGGACTTCTTGTTTCTTTAAAGTAGAAAGACCAGCAGGATTGTAATGAAGGCATAAAACTTCTCCAGATAGGCTGGAACAGGCCTCGGCCATTGCTGCTGCCTTTGCCGAGACTGGCTGGGTGAGTGTTGTCCCTGCTGATGAACCTGCACCCTTAGCAAAGGCAGTGGGTAAGTTATTAAGTTGATAGGTTAATAAGACAAACACAAAAACCATTCCCAATAACACATTTTTCCGCATTTTTTCCCTCCTAAAAAAGAGATGTTAAAAATGTACCTGTCACTTTTTTATTTTAAGATTGCTGCTTTTTTTGTAGTTTTAATTCCCGGACCTTCTACATAGATAATATAAATTCCTGAGGAAACAACACTTCCCTCACTATTCTGGCAATCCCAGGTTATGAAATCCTTCTCCCCATCTGTCTGTTTGCTATCTTCCCAGACGAGCTGACCTCTCAATGTATATATCTTTATAGTAACTTTTCCAGAACTTTTTGCCTGGAAATGTACCTTTACCTCTTCTCCTTTGGATGGATTTGCATACCCTTTCTCTCCCCCTTGAATTTTTACCTCGCCACGAGGAGTAAGCACTCCAATCGTTACCTCAAAACCATTTGATAGACTACCCAATTGCTCATCAGTATTGGTAACCACCACGTTCCATCTACCGACTTCTTTACTGGTTAAATCGAACCTGCAAGTAATCTTTGTCGGTCCAACGACAACTACATCAGTGGCTTGAATGGCGGAAGAACCACTTCTGGTAAGTTTCACTGTGGCGTTAGCGAAGAATTTCGTCCCGGCCAGATTAGCAATATCTACTGGGCCATCATTAGGTCCAGAATCAGGAGTGATGTTAGTTGCCTGCGGGGCGTCATTAGATATCCTCTGAGCATAAATGTCAGTATCAGGGTTGCGATCGTCATACCAAGTAATAATCGCTCCCCCTGTACCATCGCTGACTATAGTAGGATAAGATTGACTATCCTCTGCTGTAGAGATGGCTTCTCCATTGTCTGTCCATTGGACATTTCCAGCCGAGTTTATCCGCTGGGCATAAATGTCATAATCGCCAACAATGATACTGCGAGAGTCATACCAGGTAATAATCGCTCCCCCATCACCATCGCTGACTATCATAGGCTCCTCTTGATCATCCACTGCTGTACAGATGGCTTCTCCATCGGTTGCCCATTGACCAGCTCCAGCCGAGTTTATCCGCTGGGCATAGATGTCATCGTGACTACCATTCCGATAGTCATCCCAGGTAATAATCGCTCCCCCAGCGCCATCGCTAATTATGGTAGGATACTCTTGGTTATTGTCTGCTATACAGACGGCTTCTCCATCGGCTGTCCATTGAACATCTCCAGCCGAGTCTATCCACTGGGCATAGATGTCATAATCGGCGCCGCGATGGTCGTCCCAGGTAATAATCGCTCCCCCGGCGCCATCACTGAGTATGGCAGGATCATATTGACCACCCATCGCTTGGCAGATGACTTTTCCATTGGCTGTCCATTGAACATCTCCAGCCGAGTCTATCCGCTGGGCATATATGTTAACATCAGCGTCACGTTCATCATACCAGGTAATAATCGCTCCCCCAGCGCCATCGCTGACTATAGCTGGATACCGTTGGTTATTCGATGCTGTGCATATGGCTTCTCCATCGGCTGTCCATTGAACATTTCCAGCCGAGTTTATCCGCCGGGCATAGATGTCAAAATTCCCACTCCGCATGTCCTCCCAGATAATAATCGCTCCACCGGCGCCATCGCTGACTATAGTAGGAGAATATTGATTCTGGGTGGCTTCAGTGCAGATGGCTTCTCCATTGGCTGTCCATTGGACAACTCCAGCCGAGTTTATCCGCTGGGCATAGATGTCATAAAAAGTGCCACCGCGTTTGTCTTGCCAGGTAATAATCGCGCCACCAGCACCATCGCTGACTATGGTAGGGTTCGATTGAATATCCGCTTCTGTGCAGATGTCTACTCCATTGGTTGTCCATTGAACAACCCCAGCCGAGTTTATTCGCTGGGCATAGATGTCAGAGTCATACCAGGTAATAATCGCTCCCCCGTCGCCATCGCTTGTTATGGTAGGTTCGTATTGAGCACCTGATGCTGTAGAGATGGCTACTCCATCAACCGTCCACCTCACCCCGGCATAAACGGTAGATGCCAAGACAAAAATAAGACACAAAAAAACTGACTTCTTGAGAAATCCTGTATAAATCTTTTTCATCTTGCCTCCTTTTCTCATTTTCTGAAATTTTACAAAATACCAAAATCAAATGCAAGCAAAAAAAAAGTACCTGTCACCTTTTTAACAGGTTAGATGTAAGGCAGCGATGGTTTTACCCGATGGGGAAAGCCTATTGTATTCATCACAAGCTTTTTTGGTGGTATCTACAACTAATTTTATCCCTTGGGAAGTTATATAATTTTCCACATCCGTAGGCACTTCCATCAATCCGGAAGCTCCCGTACCCACAATTAGAATTTTGGGCTTCTCTCCTATAGCTTTTTCAATGTCAACTACCTGCAATCGGTGCCCTTCTTTTCTCCACCAATTACCATCAACATGGTCAGGATAGATTATCACATCAGAGGTATACTCTTTTCCATCGACCACTATCCTGCCAAAATCGTAATGTTCTATCATTTTCTATTTCTTAAAATAGTATAGAAGGGCGTTGACTATTCTTTTGGATGCCTTTCCATCGCCATAGGGATTAACCGATTTAGCCATCCTGTTATACATGGTTCTATTATCAAGTAACTTACAGGTTTCTCTAAATATTTTTTCTTTAGATAAG
>WJOT01000057.1 GCA_009619095.1 Clostridia bacterium | reverse complement strand
CCTCCCTTAGAAAATGTTTAGCATATACACATAAAATGGGATTATAGTATTCATAAAGCACGGGATTGGGGGACAACTGGGGATTAAAGGTCAACTTCTGACCGAAAGCCCATCAACTTTTTCATCAAAGAAACCGATTGAGGGAAAGACATTTGTCAATCCTTGGGGAACCAACACCGATACCCTATGTCCTCTTGCGAGCATATCTTTTGCTACCTGATGGACAGCAACACCTGTCCCCCCTATGGAATCGGGTGGGAATTCGTGAACAACATAAGCTATTTTCATCTCTTTACCTCCCTGGTCGAGCGCTCTTTTGTAGGAGTAAAGTGTTGTTCCCAATTAAAAATCGGGACGAACAAGTAAAGTCCCCATTCATCGGGACCACAGGCTTCGCCTCCACAATGATATGGTTATTACCCAGAACTATCGCTCTCCTGCTACATTTGACCGTTCCCATTACCCTGCCCCATCCCCAGACTGGAATGGGGTGGGGAAAGGGTAAACAATTTAACCTCAGCTATTTTCGAATTTTACCAAACCACATTAATAATTCTCTTCGAAATCTCGATAATAAATTATAGAATACTGAATATTTCTTAATGTTTACAATTTCCCTTGTCAAGTTCCTTGTAAATACGTCCAAGTTTGCGATATGCTGGTCCTTGGCGGCGATAACCTTATTCAGATTATTGATATGCTGGTCCTTGGCGGCGATAACCTTATTCAGATTATTGATATGCTGGTCCTTGGCGGCGATATGCTGATCCAACATTTTATCTCTTGCAAAATTTTCAGCATTTAGTATTAAATTTGGATTATAATAAGGATCTCCTTTTTTTAAAATATTTTTATGCCTCTTTTTCATATATTCTTCTTCTCTTGTACTTGTAACTCTCTTTTCCTCTTCTGGAGTGTTTTTATAACTTCTAAGTGCGCTTTCGTGATGCATTACTTCACAATGGGGAGTGAAAATATTTAAATAACCCTTCTCCCTTAATCTCAAACAAAAATCAATATCATTAAATGCAACAGCTAAGTTTTTCTCATCCAACCCCCCTATTTCCTCATAAAGTTTCTTTTTAACCATCATACATGCTGCTGTAACAGCACTTAGGTTTTGAGTTATAATTAAGCTTCCAAAATAACCCCAGTTATTTCCATCTGTAAATCTATGGATATGCCAGGCAACGGCAACTTCTTCCGTACCAATAATAACTCCGGCATGTTGTATCTTGCCATTAGGATAATAAAGCTTAGCTCCTACTGCCCCCACTTCTTTTCTCTGAGAATGTTCTAGCAGCCTCTCAATCCAATCAGGCCTTGTTACTTCTGTATCTACATTCAAAAGAACAACATGCTCTCCCTTAGCTTTTTTAACACCATAATTACTTAACATTGAAAAATTCCAAGACAGGTCTGCATTATAGAACCTGATTCTATTATCTTTCTTTTTATAATACTCTATTAATTCTAAAGTCTCTTTTCTCTGGCTTCTATGATTTACACCCACAATTTCAAAATTCTGATAAGTGCTTTTTTCCAAAATAGAGTTCATACACTTTCTTAGTAATTTAGGTGCATCCCTAAATGGGATTACAATACTCACAAGAGGGTTTCCTTCTATTTGTCTCACAATCTGGTAGGTGCAAGGACCTTTTCCTAATAAAACCTTACCTTTAATATTTCTTCTTTTTAGGGAATCTTCTATCGCTCTTCTTCCATTTTCCCATGCTTCTGGCTTGTTATTAACATTAACTGCAGTGGAGCCAGGAACCTTTCTCCAATGATAAAGAATTTTAGGAATTCTATAAATCTTGTCAGTTTTCTCCACACATCTCAAAATAAAATCATAGTCTTGAGATCCACTAAAACCATCTCTTAGCCAACCGACACTCTCACCGATACTTCTTTTAACAACAAGAAAATGACACATATAATTCTGACTTAAAAGCCTGTCTGGAGAATAAGATGGCTTATAAAAAGCTTCTGTCCTTTTGCCTTTTAAAGTAAGTTTGTCTTCATCAGAATAAATTACATCACACTCTTTCTCATTTATAGCTTCTACTACCTCAAATAAAGCATCCTTTGAGATTTCATCATCACTATCTAAAAATCCAACAAACTCTCCAGTAGAAAGCCTTACAGCCTCATTAGTAGCTCCGGCGATTCCTTTATTCTTTCTTAGAAACTTAATTTTAATTCTTTCATCTTTTCTTTTCATGAGGGATTTTAATACTTTCTTGGTTTGTTTTTGGGTAGAAGCATCATCAACAATACAAAGCTCCCAGTTCTTATATCTTTGCCTTAAAACAGAATCAATACATGCTTCAAGCCATTCCCTTTTTATATTATAAACAGGAATTACAATAGAGATTTTAGGATCAACATTAAAATTTACATTAAAATCCTTCTGAGTTTCAGGTTCTTTATAGGACCTTTTTAACTTAAAACCTCCTTTTCTTTTAATCATCTCACTGCCAAAACTGACCCTATCAACAATATAAGATATACTCTCTTTTATATCCTCCAATTCTCCTTTTAAAATATTAATCTCCTCCCTCTCTTCTTCTAATTTCTCCTTTAGTTTAGAATGATCTTCTGCGAACTCTCTCAAATAAGTCTCATAATTCAAATTGTGATGCTTTAACCTCTTATCTAAAAAAGCAGAAATCTGTTTTTCTTTTTTCAGGGATTTTTTTATTGGTAAATCTAAGGTTTGTTTTATTTTGTTAATAGTATTGTCTGTATTATCTAACAATTCTTCAAAAGCAATAAATACCCTTTTTCTATTTTTAGTAGTTTTCTCTATACTCTCCATATATTTGTCATATAGATCTAGAGCTTTTTTTAAAGAAAAACCATGTATTAGATTAAGGGACTTATAAACATCAACATCTTTTCTCAACATAATAACAAGCAGGGGTTGTATCTTCATTTCTCTAAATATATCAAAATAAAAAGGCAATAACATCGAAATCCTGGGATCTTTAAGCCCAAAAAATTTTCTGAATTCCAAACTCTTTTTCAAGAACATTTTTTATTTTTTTCTTGTATACTGAAAGCTTCTTTAATTTATGCCATCCTTTTTTAAGGGGCTTAACATCATCCCAACTAGAACCCAATTCATGCAGAATTTTGTCATTTATTTCCACTATCTTGTTTTGTTCAAAATATCCCTTAATATTCTCTTTATTGCCGCCCATCAAATCAGTTCCAAAATCAATTCCTAAAATCTTTAAAACACCAGCCATAGCAGAAGTGCCTGTTCTGTGCATTCCCAAAACCAAGATACACTTTCTCATAAAGGAAAAACTATTAAGGTTTATAAAAATATTTTTGTGGTGTATCGCCATTAAGTTTACACAAATTTTTTAGGTTTTCTTGCTATTTTAAAAGCTTTTTTTTTGCCTAACTCATAACACCAATTAATAAAATTTGCACTATAAGGATTGAGAAGAGGTTCTCCGCCCCCTGCAACACAAATGCTCTTACTCCTTTTTCAAAATTGTCATTACTTTTCCATTTTGAAAGAAAATCAGCAATCTCTAATAAAGTCTCTTTTGAAAGTGTTTGATTGTATTTATTAAGAACATATTTAGAGTTGCACCATTTGCAATTCAAATCACATTTATTTATAGGGTCAACAGTAACAAGAACTGGTTGGGGTATTTTCTTTCCTCTTTTAATTTTTTTCCATCTGTCTATATGAGAAAACAGTTTATAACTATTAAAAGTATTATATTTTTTGCTACCTGAAGGACAACAACACCTGTTCCACCTATATCATCAGGTGGAAATTCGTGGACAACATAAACTATCTTCATATTTTACATTCCTGGCCAACGCTCTTCAGAGTGCCAATTGGTCGGGCACTGTTTACGGTGCCGTCATCGTCACCCTAAAGGGCGACCGACCTAAACCCATCATTTTCTGCTTTTACCAAACCACGTCAATAATTCTTTCTGAAATCTCAATAATAGATTATAGAATACTGAATATTTCTTAATCTCTACAATCTCCATTGTCAAATTCCTTATAAATCGTTCCAGATTTGCGATATGCTGATCCTTAGCAACGATAGCCTTATTCAGATTAACGATAGCCTTATTCAGATTATTGATATGCTGGTCCTTGGCAATGATAGCCATTTGCTGCTCCTTAATTTGTAACCGGAGTCTATCAATAACCTCAGCCATATGGTCTATTTGCCCGATAAACAAATCAGACTGAAGATGATTTTTCTCTAAACGAGCTTTTTCAAGTTTTTTCATTGAGTTTTCTCCTTTATCAGACAGAATTTTAACTCTTTTTCGACAATTTATCCTCTCTCTGCCTGCAAAATTGTACAACTTGAAATTATGCCTATTTTTGCACAGATTGAATCTGTGCAAACCTGATCGGGCACCGTTTACGGTGTCGGGACGCGAAGCTTTGCTTCGCTACTCCTTATTTCCAATGGTATCTTCCCTTCTTTTTGCGCAATAGCGTTTCGATAAGAATCTATTACTTTACTGGGAATCCCAATTTCTCTTATCATACCATCGTTCAGCCAGACCACTCTATCACACCATTTTTCAATTGCTTCCAGTTGATGGCTCACAATCACCATAGTTTTACCCAGTCTCCTGAATTCAGCAATTTTCTCTGCACATTTATGTCCGAAATATTCATCTCCCACAGCCAGGATTTCATCAATTAATAGGATATCAGGGTCCACATTAGTAGCTATGGAAAATCCAAGGCGCATAAACATCCCATCAGAATAAGTCCTTACAGGCTCATCAATGTAATCTTCGAGTTCAGCAAATTTCACAATATCATCGAATCTTCTCTTTATCTCTTTCTTTGAAAGGCCCAAAATTATACCATTAATGAAGATATTCTCCCTGCCTGTAAATCCAGGGTGGAAACCTATTCCCACCCCAATCAGAGAAGCAACCCTTCCCTTAACGTATACTTTGCCTGAATCGGGTTTATATATCCCTGCCAATAATTTAAGGAGAGTGCTTTTACCCGAACCATTCATTCCGATGATTCCAACACTTTCTCCTCTTTCTATACTTAAACTGATATCTTTTATTGCTTCGACATATCTCGCTTTTTCCTTGTTTTTCAGCCAGTCAAAATAATGTAGTAGGGTCTCCCTGAGTGTGGTATACTTTCTCTTCAATGGTTGCCTGAAAAATATTTTTGAGACGTTTTCCAATTTAATTGCAACCAATTTACACCTCTTCAGGAAATGACTCTTTATATCTATTGAATACCAAATTCCCTAAAAAGAACACTAAAAATCCAAAACACAGTGTAATTCCGAGAAGGAGCCAGTTGGGAAACTGTCTGTAAAATAGGATGTCCCGATAAGCTTTAATTAACGTCGCCATAGGATTTATACGGGATATAAACTTAAGATTCGCTGGTATTGAAGTCATAGGATACAAAATTGGTGTGGTAAAAAACCACATTATAATTAGATTACCAAGGATATGTTGAATATCTCGAAAATGGACATTTAGAGCAGAGACCATCAAAACTAACCCCATAGTAAAAACTGCTTGGATTATCATAACTATCGGCAGGGCAATTAAGGCACCACCTATCTTAACCTTAAAAAGTAGAAGGAAAATGAATAGTATGGGAAGGCTGAAAACAAAATTTATCATGTTGGAAAAGACGGTTACAGTGGGAAGGACTTGCGGAGGAAATAACACCCTCGTTATCAAATCACCACCCCTAATTATAGAGTCTGCTCCCTCCAAAATTGAGGTAGAGAACCATACCCAGGGAATGAGCCCACAAAATAAGAATACGGGATAGTTCTCAACCTTAATTCTGAGAAAGGTGGAGAATACGATTGTATAGACACACATTAAAAGAAGAGGATTTAGAAATGTCCAGAGAAATCCCAGGACTGAACCATAATAGCGAAGTTTCACTTCTTTTAAGACGAGACTCACTATTAATACCCGACAGCGATAGAGTTCTATAACGTTGGAAAACATACTTATCCCACCAAACTGTTTTAACCTGCGTATTGGAGTAGCAGGTTTTAACCTGCGTTATTAGAATTCATCTGACCTAATAGTGAAATCAATGACTGGATACTGAGCAAAAATATCCATTAACCACTCTTGACTGTATTTCTCTAAATAGAAGTTGTAACTGGAGAAGGCATACTTTTCCATTTGCCTCACATATCCGTGCTTTATCGAATTGTGATGAATATAATTGAATCGCCTCCAAAGATCTCTTTCTCCTCTAATACATGTGTCCCAATATTGTTGCCATACTTGTCGACCTCTTTTTTTATCTATCTGGTTCAATTTAAACGAACTTTTACCATTAATGGCTTTAACGCAGATGGACAGTTCTTTGCCATATTTGAGACCTATCTCAACATGATAATGGTTGTCAAGAATTATCCAGGCATATAAGTGACAATGGATATTTTCTGGGATGTTCATAACTGTTTCCAGAATAATTTCTTTTCTTTCACTTGTATTAAAATAACGAATTTTATCCTTTGTGGAAGCGGTAACAAAGTAAATTGTTTCATCTAAATACAGATGTGGCGGCCGATGAAGCTCCATTTTATCACGCAGACTAAAGTCTGCTACTCCTTTTTCTCTCTTTTTGCCACACTCGCCAACAGAGCAATAATGGAGAGAACAAGCGCTGCCTGAATAAAAATAATAATCCCTCCCAAAATATTTACCTGGGTAAGCAGGGTAGCCGTAATTCCCAAACAGAAAGTTATTAAATAGATAAAAAGGACTGCCCCTCTTTGACTGAACCCCAGAGCTACCAAACGATGAGAAAAATGGTTTTTATCTCCACCAAATACCGGTTCTTTTCTCTTAATCCTTATCGAAATAACCGATAGTGTATCAAAGATGGGAACTGCCAATATTAAAATGGGCATAACTACTGGTAAATAAGTAGGAAAACCTTCCTTATAGTAGGTAGCTGTTATCGTTAAAACAGCCAGCATATAACCAATGAACATACTTCCTGCATCACCTAAAAATATCTTCGCTGGGTGAAAATTGTAGCGAAGAAATCCCAGAAGTGCACCAGCAAAAACAAGAATGGCAATACTGGTGAAAGTCTGATGTTGTTGAGAGGTTACTATAAAGCAGATTAAACAAGCAATGAGCCCCACACCTGTAGTTAAGCCATCCATATTGTCCAAAAGATTAAAAGCATTGATTATAGCCACTATCCACAGGAGAGTTATCAGGCTACTGATAAAAAAACTTGGTATAAAGAGCGTAATCCTGACTCCCAGCGCAATCAGGGGTAAAATTACCAGGACCTGACCCAGAATTTTGGTTTGTGGTTTTAAGCCCTTTATATCATCTATCAATCCCAATAGAAGTATGACAGTCCCTCCCAAGAGGATGCCGATCAATTGTGGCAAGAGTTTCAAAAACCTGGGAAGGCTCCTCGTAAGAGTCGAACCAAACTCACCGGGAAGTAGCTTGAGAAATCCCGGGTTGGACTTTATTATAAGTAGAATAAGAATGTTTACTACTATGGTAATAAGAAAGGCGAGAAAGATTGCCAGCCCACCCATGAGGGGGATCGGTTTATCTTGCAACTTTCTCTCTCCAGGATAATCCAAAATTTTGAACTTGATAGCTAACTTCTTTGCCCAAGGCGTCAATAATAGGCTCAACAAAAGGGAAAAACAAAATATATACAAGTAAATAAAACTCCACATTTTTAACCAAACCTCCTCTCTTTAAAGATAAATTTCGACCTTCTTCTTGTTTCTATGGTATTCAATGGTCTTTTTGAGAGTATCATCCAGTCCTACCCTCGGTAAATAACCAATTAGATTGCGTATCTTAGTAGTATCAGGTATTCGATGTCTCATATCTTCAAAGCCTTCTCCATAGACCTCTTCGTAGGACAGGTAAACTATCTCCGAATTACTTTTGGTAAGTCTCTTTACCTTTTTGGCTAAATCAGAAATGGTAATCTCCTGTTCACCTCCTAAGTTAAAGATTTCTCCTACTGCTCCAGGATGGTTAGCTAAACTAACCATTCCATTTACAACATCGCTTATATAAGCGAAACTTCTGGTCTGATTTCCATCGCCATAGATAGTAATAGGCTTTCCGGAAATTGCCTGTTCAATGAATCTCGGCACAACCATCCCGTAGTTACCCCTCTGCCTGGGACCGCAGGTGTTGAAAAGTCTTACTATTATCACGGGCAAGCACTTCTCCCGCCAATAGGCTAAAGCTAAAAATTCGCCTAAAGCTTTACTGCAGGAATAGCTCCACCTATGGGTAAGTGTTGTTCCTAATACCCTACCATCACTTTCTGTAAAAACTTCTTTCTGATTTTTGCCATAGATTTCTGAGGATGAAGTAATTATTACCTTCTTTTTATTCTTCTCTGCCAGCCTCAGTACTATCTCTGTCCCAAGCACGTTAATTTCTATTGACCTTATGGGATTGCCAATGATGAACTCTACACCCACAGCAGCTGCCAGATGGTAGATTATATCACACTCTTCGACCAATCTTTCTATTAGTGGCTCATTCAGAATAGTACCCTGAATAAATGAAAATTTTTCGTCTCCTTCCAGATGGCTGATATTCTCCCTCTTTCCAGTGGAAAGATCGTCGACCACCAGAACTCTATTCCCCATTTTGAGAAGTTGTTCAGCTACGTGTGAGCCAATGAAACCAGCTCCTCCAGTGACTAATGCCACCATTTAAGACACACCCCTTTGTTGAATTAACTCCTTATAAACCTCACCAATCCGCTCCAGCATTACTTCCATCTCAAAAGCAGGATTGACCATGCCTCGTCCAGCTTCTCCCATTCTTCTTGCTTTTTCTTTATCCTTCAAAAGATGGATAATAGAGTTAGCTAACTTTCTTGAATCCTTGGGAGGAATCAGGTAACCGTTCATTCCGTCCTTTATTATCTCGGCTATTCCATCAATTTCAAATGCTATAACTGGCTTAGCCATTGCTAACGCCTCGGGCAAGACCCGGGGGAGCCCCTCTCTCAAGGATGTATGAACAACGACATCCATAACTGATATTAGTTTGGGAACTTCTCTTCGTTCTACAAGTCCAGTAAATATGATATTGTCTCTTATTTTCAAATCTTCTGCCTGGCGTATCAATCTTTCCTTCAGGATGCCATCGCCCACTAAAAGGAATTTTGTTTCCGGAAAAGCCTCCAGCACTCGAGAGGCGGCTTCCAAGAGATAATTATGACCTTTAAGGTTGAAGAGGCGAGATATATTACCCACTACTGGAACATCGGGGTCTAAATTCAACTCCTTTTGCTTTTCAGCTATTGAAATGTCACTATTAGAATAATGTTTCAGTTCTATACCACTATAGATGGTTCTAAATTTGTCCTCCTTAGCCACACCAGCTACTACTGCCTTTCTCGCCATCGCATCACATACAGAAATTAGTCTATCGGTAAAAAGAGCAGCGAACCTTTCACATAAAATATAGATGTAATTTAAGAATCTGTTCTGATACTCAAAGAAAGGCAGGCCATGAACACTGTGAATTATTATCCTCACACCTGCTATCTTGGCAGCTAATCGGCCCAGAATACCGGCTTTAGAGCTGTGAGTATGGACTATTGTATACTTTCCTTTTCTAATCAAAAGATATAGTTCAATAAAGGCTAATAAGTCTCGAAAAAAGTTAATTTTTCTTCTCATATGGGGTATTATTGTTAATTTAATTGCTCTCTTTTCAGCCTCCTCTATTAGACTTCCTTCCGGCCCGATGGGCGGTCCTGTGGCTAACTCTACCTCATAATAATCGCTCTTATTTAAGCCACAAACAGTAAATATTGTATTCTCCTGTGCCCCACCCAATATTAAACGAGTAATAATATGTAGTACTTTGATTTTTCTCATTGGTTTCCCGTAACAATGGGAAAGGAGTGTCAAGCGAAAGCTTGACCTGAGGGTGCCCCGACAAGTCGGGGCGTTTCACACTCCAGCAATTCATCGGGACAGCTACATTTTATTAACCTTCTGCAAAATTTCAAGAAGTTTAGGACCGTTAACTTTAACCGAGTATCTTTCCTCAACTGTCTTTCGACCCATGAAACCAAACCTCTGCCTTAGAGCTTCGTTCTCAATAAGTTGCGATAACTTTTCAATCCATTCCTCATCAGAATCGGCCAAGAAACCATTGACACCGTCATTGATAATTTTTCCATTTATCCCCACTGGAGAAGCAACTGCTGGAATTCCCACTCCCATATATTGAATGATTTTACATCCGCACTTACCCAAAGCCCAGTCATCATTAATAAGCGGGGCTATCCCGATGTCAAAACATTGCAAATCGAAAATCTCTCTTTCCAGTCTCCAGGGTCGGGTAACCGTTTCCACCCCATCAACTCTATAATCCCCGGTACCAATGACAGTTAAGCAGATATCGTATCTTCTAGCAAGCGCCCTAAGCACATTTCCCAACCGGTCAAGATAAAATATTGTGCTTCTACTTCCTATCCAGCCAATGTTTATTCTGTCTTTCTTCTCTTTTTTCTTAACAAAATATGTTTCAGTATCAATAGATGTGGGTATTACTTCAACGTTTCCATTAAATCTTAAAGCATACTGTTTCAAATATTGATTCCCAGCAATGACATAGTCACTCATTGTTAAAATTCTGGGAATGCTATTTTTATACCGAAAATTATAGAGAAGACTTCTCCTTTTCGGTGGTAGAAGGAAGATAGCGTCATCAAAATCGAAGACCAATTTCCTATTCAATTTCTTAATAAACTCTTCTATTAAAGGATAGGCTTGTGGCAGGACTTCTTTCTGCAGGAAGACAATGTCACCTGCTCCCATCATAGTTAAATCTATTAAACGTTTTAATGCTACTAAACCAAAATAAGGCAGTTTATTGATGGGCCTATGGATGTTATATACTTTTGTGAAATGATTAGAGGAAATAGCAGGACTAACCCTAAAATGGACGCCCTCTCTTTTCAGGAAATCGAGATACTGATAAACCCGATACCTGCTGGAGGGTCCTAATTGTGAAGTCTGAGTTAAGAAGGTAACTCTCATAAATTAGAATCCCGCCGACGAAGTCGTTGCGAGCCCCGAAGGAGTGTGGTCCCGATGAATCCAGCCCCTACAAAAATCGAATCTTAGGGGCTGGATAAATCGGGACAAATTCACTTTTGCTTCAATATTTCTTTTACCTTCTTCAAGTTCGATTTCGCCTGTTCGTAATTCGGATTGACTGCAAGAGCTTTCTCAAATTGTTCCAACGACCCCCTCATATCACCCATTTCAGCGAGGGTAACTCCCAGGTTATTGTAGGCTTGAGCAAAGGAACGGTCGAGATTTACGGCTTCCTGGTATTCCTTTAATGCTTTATCGTATAAGCCCTTTTTTCTATATATATTCCCCAAATTATTGTGTACTCCTGCGAGATTAGGATTAATTTCCAGAGCAAGCATATACTCTCTTATTGCCTCGTCGTATAGACCTCTGTTAACGTAAAGGATGCCCAAATTATTGTAGGCCTCAACGAGATATGGATTAATCTTTAAGGCTTCGTCGTACTCTTTCAATGCTTCTCTGTACAAACCTATATTCCTGTAGACATTCCCCAAATTATTATGTGCCATTTCATCGCGTGGATTACACTCTATGCTCTTTTTATACATACCAATTGCTTTATGGTAGTTGCCACTCATGCTGTAGTAAGTTGCCCTGTCAAAGTAGAGACTGGCGATAAAAGGCTTGGTTACCCAGACCAGAAGAAGAATAGTTATGAGTACTGTTGCACTCTGTCTTATTATTGAAGGACGAATATTCTCTTTAGTTTTTTGTAATTTAGTACCGTCAGTATTTAATAACCCAAGCCAGAGCCAAAATAACATGCTTGTTGTTGGCAGATAAAAGGAGTAATGGAAAAAACTATGAATCAGTACTGCTGTAAGGCTGGACAGAATGATGATGAGTAAATTTGGAGAATATTTTGACTCACTTATTTGCTTAAGTCGCTTAAGGCCTGTCCAGTATAGGGTCACAATAAGCCAAAGAAAGGTTCCTAATCCTAATATGCCCGTATTTGCGGTTATTTCCAGGTAGTCATTATGGGCAAACCTCGATAATCCTTCAAACCTTCCATATTTCTTTGTCCTGAGATACTTACTCTGATATTTTGGATATATCTCTTTAAAAGTGCCCATGCCCGTCCCCAATAATGGGTGCTCTTTTATTATGTCAATACTGGTATGCCACATAACAAATCTGTGTCTTGTCGCCGGATCTTTGAGGTCAGCAATGGAAAGAAATTTCTCGGTGAAAGAACCGGGCCTCCTGTAATCATATCTTATCAATAAACCAAGGCAAATAACCATTAAAGAAATAATAATAAGAGATTTTTTGCTAAATAGGCTCTTAAAAATTTTCTTCATTCCCCCTTCTGCCATCAGTTTCGCCCCAGCAAAGAAGGCCATAGCTCCAATAAATCCTACCCAGGCTCCACGGGTTCGTGTATAAATTAAGGCAATCAGAGTTATTATCCCTATTAAACCAACCATTATCTTCAATTTTTTACTAATTTTTTCAAAGAGAAAACCTGCACTTACCGGCATTACAAACACCAGAAAGCTTGCCAGAACATTCCGGTTCTCAAAAGGGCCTGAAATATACCCACTTCCAATAACCTTTAATTTTAGCAAATCTATACCAAAGTACTGGCCTATACCATAGATTGAAATAAGCCCAGAAACAAAGATTAACGAAAACATTATTTTTCTTATCTGTTGTCTTTCCCTAATAACATTTGGCACAAGGATATATAACCCGGCAAGGACAATAATGGTAAACAGGCTATAGAAACTGATGTAAATATTGATTGAGGATAGGAGCGATATAGTGCAGGCAATAATAAAGGCAATGACAGGATAGTTCAATCCACTTTTGACTAATTTGTATTTGCCTTCTGTTAATAGATATAGACTAGCTGCTATGATGACCAGTACCTGAATAAACAATATCTTCATTGTTGATATAAACCAGGGATTATAGACAAACCTTGCATATAGAAGCGGTGTTCCAATAACCAATAACAATATGATGACCATTATTATTTTGGTGATATTTTCTTCACTGGCTTTATTTTTCAATTCAATATCCCTTTTTTCATATCCAAATTTCCCAAAATCTTTTAACAACCCCACATAAATCTCTTAATATTTCTCTACTTCCTCGGGAGTACTCTTTGTCGTGGTTGTTTCCATTCATTGAATTGACCGATATGACGGCGGTTCTATATAATGTTTTCAAAATCAATCCAAAAAGGTCCATCTGTTTCACTATCCATTCCGAGAGAATTCCATAGTGTTTTCTGAAAAACTTGTGTCTACTTTTGTATCTCTGAATTCTCATCTTAGCCATGTTCAGCCGGGCGCTTTGACCTCCATAATGAATTATTTGCGCTAATGGGATAAAATATATCTTCCATCCTCTTTTTTTAATTCTAAAACACCAATCTACATCTTCATAATACATATGAAATTGCTCATCCATTAGCCCTACTTGAGTAATTGCCTCTCGTCTTACCATAAGAGCTGAGCCCATTGGTTGATCGACTTCTCGAATATCGTTATAATCCCAATGACCAATTCGATGCCTTCCGATAATTCTATTCCTTAGAAATAGCTTTTCCAGTCCTGTATTTTCAAAGAAGGCAGTAGTTAAGGTGGGAAAACTCCTGCAGGATGGTTGCAATCTTCCATCAGGATACAGTAACCTACATCCTAAGGCGCCTGCATGGGAATTTGCTTCCATAAATTCTATCATCCTGTCTAATGCATTGGGTAAGACAATTGTGTCAGGATTCAGCAATAGTATGTATCTTTCCTTGTTCTCTCTTAGACCTTGATTAGTGGCCTTGGCAAAGCCCAAATTTTGGCAGTTTTCTATTAACTTAACCCCAGGAAATTCACTCTTGAGCATATCTACACTGCCATCAGTGGAATTGTTGTCCACAATAATTATTTTAAGACTTATTCCCTTTGTATTACGATAAATAGACTGTAAGCATTCCCTCAAGTAATGCTTCACATTATAATTAACAATTATAATCGATAAATCAAACACTTCCTTGCCTTTCTATGAATGCCTGCTTGGTTAGGCACCGTTTACGGTGCTGTCTGGTCGGGCACTTTTTAGAGTGCCGATTCCGTCACCCTGCCGCGTCCCGAGACCGGGACGGGATCGGGAAAGGGTGACCGACCTTGTTTGGCTGGAGCCCCCCGATGAAATCGGAGGTCGAATACATTCCTCCCTTTCGGGAGGACTCCACATGCATAGAGCTATTTGGTCAGGTAATGTTTATAGTGTCAATTAGTCGGGCAGGCAGAGATTGTTTAGAATTTCGGACTTAGAATTTTGAAATCCCGATGATTTAATTTATGGAGCGTTAGCCATTGTTCTGTAGAATTTATTCTTCACTTCGGCAGGCAAATTCGAATAGAATAGCAAACAATAAAATTCTATCAAAACCGAGAGAGTTTGTCAAACAAAAAACGCCTTTAGGTTTTCTGTTTAACAGGTCAATGTTCAATTTGCTAAGATTTTCTACAAATTCGCGGGGATTTTTTAACTTTTCTAATTTATTGTAAAATAAGGGAAATTATGGAAATAGAGAAATATCTTAAAATAAAAAGAGAAGGGATCGATGAAGCATTGGAAAACTGCCTCCCTAAAGAAGATGCATATCCCCCCCCAAGATACATCGGGCAATGAGATGCAGTCTATTGAATGGCGGCAAGCGAATCAGACCAATCCTGACCCTGGCTACATCTCAAGTCGTGGGAAAAAAGGCCAACCTCCAACTTCTTTTCTCTATCCTGGACTTTTATTATCGCTTGTATACATCATAATAGGAAATATACACAATTAGCCTCGTTTATCTCAAACAAATAATTCTCAATCTACAGTAATTTTATAAAGATATTCTCTATCAGGGTAATGTTTCCTGAAAAGTTCTGAGAGTGAATCAATATCAGTTTTCTTGAAAGGCTTTACCTTTTCGTAAATATACACCCTTACGCCTTTATCAAGGGCAAATTCATAAGGTAATTGCTTGTAAGATGTTCCTATATTTCCTCCATCCATTATGAACTCTGCAAGGGTACCAACTACTCGTTGATCTTCGTGTCTTAAATGATATTGGATTGGATACGCTACCACTACATATCTTGCGGTTAAAAATTTTGATGGAAATCCGTCTCTTTTATCAACGTCATGTGTATTTAAAATCTGGCTCTCTATTTTTCTGTCACATTTGAGAGGCAAGTGTGCTTGACGCAAAATACTTGAGTTTAACATACGAGAACTCGACAACACGTAAACCCGATCACCTGGGTCGCTCAACAGGTCCTCTAACACACTTAATAGTTGTTTTATTTCGTCAATATCATTTCGTACGAAGGGATAATGCCTTGCTCCAGGCAAGGCCTGCTTGAATAGTCTTGTATACCATGAAGCTTTTGGAATGAACACTGCTGAAAAATTAAGCAACGAGATTAAAACATAAGCAGAGCAAATTATTATTTTACCAGTTTTAGTCTTTGCTTTTAATAAGATATTTGTCACGTATAATGAGATAAATAAGAGCATCGTTGGTTGTAATAGATAATAATGGCGAATACTAAAATCTTGAGTTCGAGAGAATAGTAAAAAAATAATCATCCATTGTAGCAGCAAAAAAGAGC
>WJOT01000007.1 GCA_009619095.1 Clostridia bacterium | reverse complement strand
ATTCTGGTTGCTTCTCCTTTAAAGATTGCAAGATCTCCTCCCTGGTAGTTTTATCTGCTTCATCGATTATCTGCACTAACTGCTCTGTTCCCCCAACGATGTAATCAATCCTTCCTTTAATATCCGCTTCTATTGTATCTACCACTTCAGGGGGCAATCCTCTTATCTTAGCAAGCTTCTCTGTAACTGTGGCTTTAATGTCTCGAGGGAGGGAAGCCATTACCTGAGTAGCTTCCCTGGGACTCAAATAGGAGACAACCACAGAAATAGTCTCAGCTGTCTCATCTTTTAACAAGTAGAGCAGATGTTTTAAATTGTCCTGATTGACGAAGTCGAAAGGGCGAGAAGGCTTTTCTTCTTCTTCTTCTTTCTCGCCAATTTTTTCTTCTGCTTTCTCAGGAGCACCTAATTCAATAGTAGCAGCTGTACCAAAAATTTGAGCGGGTGGAGCAACCGCGCCCCCCCTTGGCCTAACTGTTTGGAAGATTCTGGTAAGTCCTCCAAGGAAAATTCTAATGGGAAAGAGAAGAAATAGAAGGAAAATAATAGCGAATAGTGGCCAATAAATTGGACTACCTTTTATGGTAGTCCAGACAGTCCGGGATGGCTCACTGAAATATTGCCTCTTTATTATCAGGTCATCTCCCCGGGCCATATCTAAACCCATTATCTCAGTAGCCACAGCCCTTACCGTTTCAATCAATGTCTCCTCTATCTTCTCATCCATAATAATGGTAACTATCACTCTTTTCACAAAAGATTTTGGAAGCATTACTACCTTTTCATATTCTCTTTTCATTTCCCCACCAGGGAAAAGTTGCTCCGGTGAAGGAATCTTCTCTTCACCTAATTTCTCTCTCACAGGAACTCCCGGAAGAACATATCTCTTTTCCTCCCGGACCACCTCGCCTGACGTCTTCTCCTGAGTCCAGATTTCTCTCGATAATTCTGTAGCTTCAGTTTCCGGCTCCACATTAACGATTACTATGAACCTATCTGTGCCCAGTATCTTTTCTAATAGCTCTTTGAGCCTGTTTTCAAAACTTCTCTCTAAAGCTATTTTCTGTTCAATGATAGAAGCGAGGTCAATTGCAAAGGCACCAGTAGTAATCAAAATTGCCAGAATAAGTGGAATCCAAAACCGCTTTTTTAAAATGAACTTTTTCATTCTTTACCCCTTTCAGTTTGGAGTGTGAAACGAAAGTTTCACTAAGTCAAGCTTTCGCTTGACACTCCTTTTCGAGCAGTCTACTTCCTGCTTTATTATAGTATAAATTATCAAAATTGTCACCGTCAAAATCGCTCCGACGAATCGGAGCTACTCCGTCTATCGCTTCTTCGCTTTCTCCATTGCTTCTTTAATCAATCGCTGCGCCTGTAAATGGATTGGCTCCAGCTTCAACACTTTCTCAAACTCAGCTATAGCTTTTCCATACTCGCCTTTTTCGAAGTATGCAAGTCCAGCATTATAGTACTTGTCCATATTCTTTTTCCTCTCTTCTTGAACTGTCAGCCATATTTTCTCCTCTATCCTGTCCATCAAGGCTTTCGATTGTTTGTGTTTCGGTTCCAGTTTCAATACCTCTTCCAGCTCAGTTACCGCCTCTCCCCAGTGACGTTTCTTGTAATGTGCCACTGCGCGGGTGTAATGCTTTTTCATTTTCTTTATCTTTTTTTCTTTAGTTTTAGAAATTTTCACTTTCGCTTTTTCTATAAGTTTCTTCAATTCCGCATCATCAGTGCGCACTTTAACCACTTCCTCCCATTTAGCGATGGCTCCATTATAATCACCCTTCCTGTAATCACTGACTCCTTCTCGGAATTTCTGTTCTATCTTTTCCTTTATTGCTATTAGCTTTTCCTCAGAAGGGACTTTTACTTTCGGAGGAAGAGTCGGCTGGAGAACCTTGGTCTCTTTCTTTTCCTTTTCAACCTTTACTTTCTTTTTCTCCTTTTCCCTCTTAAGTTCTCGAAGTTCCCTTTCCAGCCTGGAACGCTCTATTCCCCAAGGCTTAAACTTATCTATAATCGACTGGAGAAGTCCTATCCTGTCATCGATATCGAGACTCTTTTCTATTCTCCGATAATACCCCAGCGATTTCTCAAACTCTTTTTTCATCTCTTCTCTCTTAGAAGGAACCTTGGGCTTCTTCTTCGGTGGAATGACTCCTTCCTTTCTCAAAGACTCGAGCACTTCCTTATTCTCAGGCTCTATCTCCAGAACTTTCAGCCAGAGTTCCTTAGCCTTCTCTTTCTGCCCGATAACATAATAGGCTGAGCCCAACCTGGAAAGAGCCAGTGTATTATTAGGTTCGAGCTCAAGGACTTCCTGGCATTCAAGAATTGCCAGGTCGCTTCTATCTTCATAGAGATAGTTAAGTGCCCGATACATCTTCTGCTCCACAAGTGTCATTCCTTCACTTATCTTCTCCTGCTCAGCTATGGCTGGATACTCTCTCTTTAGTACATTTAATAATCTTGGTATTTCCTTATTTTTAGGAGCAAACTCGAAAGCATACTGAAGTGTAGTTATTGCCTTCCTGGGTTTGTCCTCAATATAGTAACTGATACCAGTTCTAATAAGTTCGGCTTCTCTTTCCAAACCCATCTCTTTGGAGATTACGTCCGCGATTGAAGAAAGTTTCTTAAACAGGTCCTGTATCTCAGGTCTCTTGGGATCCAGTTCCACTGCGAATCTCAATTTCCCCAGCGATTCACTGTACAATCCATTCCTATAAACTTCTATTGCTTCCTTATAGTAATTTCTGGCAATCTCTATTTTTCTTCTCTCCTCGAGCATCTTAGCTTCCTTCTCTCTAATTTTTGCCAGTTCCACTCGGGCTGCCTTTTCCGACGCAATCTCCGCCAATCTTTCCTCTCTTGCTCTCTTTTTCTCTTCCTTTTCAGGTGCAAAACGGAGAGTTAAAGATATACGATGGGAACCATAAGTATCTCTTATTCCCGAAAGTGGATAGAGGAAGGCATAATCGAACTGGAAGAGATATTTAGCATAACTTGCGCCCAGGGCGAGGTTACTGAATCTTCTACTTCCCACACCAAGACCAGCCCTCACTCCAAAAGTTCGGTTTGAGAACCACTTCTCCGCGCCACTATAAACATTAACGTCCCCGTTCCTGAATGTTGTGTCCAAGGCAAATGTTAGAAAGTCACTATTGTATAGAAAGCCAGACTTTATTCCTATAGGCACTCTACTTTTATTATCTTTTAAGTCCATATGGGGTTGATTAATATCGGTAAGCGTAAGACCGAGAGAGTACTCCCGGTTGAATTTATACAATAATCCCAAATCGGTGCTGAATCCTGTTTTAGAATATCCCTTGCTAAACACCGGGTCGCGCTCACCAGTAGTATTACCGGAGTCATCAATAGCATTTTCAGTGTAGAGGGTCTTCCCATATTTCTTACTTAGCAACTTCAAATTTAGCCCTGCCAGAAGTTTCTTCTTAAGAGTATTTCCATAAGAGAGGATAAAACTATTCTCTCGATAGAGACCCCGTAAGCCGAAATTCAGCCACCCTACGCCCAATGTTCCCCAGTGGTATAAAGGATGGGCATAACCAACGAATCCACTACCCAGATTACTCCCGTCATCTAAACCCCAGTACAGTTTCCCATAGCCACTGGTAAACTGGCTTTCGTCCAGTTGAGCCAGACCCGCTGGATTATAATAGATGGCATTAACATCATCAGCCAGAGCAGTGTAGGCATTCCCCATCCCGATGGGACGAGCTCCCACACCTAAATCCTCAAAGTCGGCCCAACAGGTAACCTGGACGCATACCGAAATAGCGCCCAGCAAAAGTATCACCATAATCATTTTAATCAATTTATTCATTCTCTGTTTCCTCCTAGATATATTACCTTATTTTTATATCTTCTTTCAAATGGTATTTGTAGTTGGACTCCCCCGATGAAATCGGGGGTAATTTAATTCTGGAGTGTGAAACGAAAGTTTCGCCCTTAGTCAAGCTTTCGCTTGACACTCCACCAATCAGACAATTCCTATCTCTATTATTTTGCCAGAATAACTGTTCCATTGACAACTTTCCCTTCTCCTTCTAACTGATATATGTAAACGCCGCTGAGAGCGACTCTCCCTTTCTCATCCTTACCATCCCAGGCGAAGGAGGTCTCTGTTTGACCAATGTCGAGTTGACGCACCAGAGCGCCTCTGATATCGAAGATTCTGCATACAACGCCCTTCTCATTGGGATTGGCATACTCGAAGTTAACCACATCGTTCAATCCATCATTATTGGGTGTGAAGATGCGTGGATAGACTTTATTCAGAGTAAATTCAGTAGCTGCAGGTGCTTGTTTAATCTTATACATACCTAACTTCTTCGTCCTTATCCACAGTACCTGCTCACCTGTATCTGTCTTGGCACCAAGCTTCACCCACTCAATTCCATTAAACCAGAATAGAGCCAGATTCCTTCCAACCTGACTTGCTTTTATATTAGTTCCCTTGACAACACCTTGACTGTTCACTTCATAAGATAGACTTACAGATGACTTCGGCTTAGCGAAGGAGAAGCTCTCAATTTCCTCAGGTGTCTCATTATCATAGCCTTTGAAAGCACTGAATTCATAACAACTTACGACTTTATCCTTATCCTTTTCTTCTTCAACTTCTTCGACGGTTATATTCAGGTCATCACCATAAGAATTGCTCTCCTCATACAATATACTTGTCAACTCCTCAGGAATAATTACCTTCGCATACATATCTTCTGCCAGAGCAATTACATTTACCTTTTCATCTTGTACCATTATAATCATCGAATCGCCACTTTCCACACCACCAATATCAACCGCTCTAACCTTGTAATAGTATGTCCTGCCAATAATATTCTCTGTTTCAGTCCAGGTTAATATTGATTGGGCAACAGTCGAACTGGGCTCTACGTCAAATCCCGCAAGAGATGTTGACCGATATATTCCATACTCCTGCAAATCAGTGCACGGCGTGCCATCTTCATTCCTGGTTACTGGCTTCCACTGGAGCTTTATACGTTTGCCGCCATCAACTAATGTTCCCTTCACACCACATGGTTCCCTCGGTCTTA
>WJOT01000030.1 GCA_009619095.1 Clostridia bacterium | reverse complement strand
GTCAGCGGAATCACGGGCGAGTGGCAGAAGGTAGTAGTTCCCCTTAAGAAGTTTAAAAGAATAACCGACTGGAACCAGATGACTGAATTTGTGATTGTCTTTGACGATTTGACGAGTAATCCTAAAGAAGGCATTATTTACTTTGATGACATCTATTTTACCGACGGTAAAGGTGTTGAAGAGGCCAAAGAGGTCAAAAAGACCAAAGAGGCTAAAGTGGCCAAAGAGACTCGCTTTCCCGATACTGTTATAATCAGTTTTGATTCTGGAGACATCCACATTTCAGCAAGAGAATTTCCCAAGATAAACAAGATGGTAGATATTTTGAAGTTAAATCCCAAATATAAACTACGCATCGAAGGATATTCGGATAGCGTGGGAGTTGATGAGTTGAACCTTCTCCTCTCCAGAAAGAGAGCAGCAATCGTTCTGAACTACCTGGTGATAACCGGAGGAATCGATCCCGACCGTCTACACGCTGTGGGTTACGGGGAGGCTAAACCGATTACTGAAAATGATACCTGGCAAGGGAGAGCACTCAATAGAAGGGTGGAATTGGTAATTATTGAGAAATGAGGTGACTCTATTTGCAAATAGTCAGGAAAACAGTTAAAAATTGGCTTACGATTTCCCTGTTTCTGATTTTTCTTACGGGGTTGAGTTTTGCTGAAGTTCTGGACAGTATGGACTCATCCACCAATTGGTTAGTTCAAACTGATAACGGAGCAAGTCTGTCTACTTCCACAGTTACTGGTTTAACAGGGGATGCCGTTCAACTGGACTATGACATCAATTCCGGGGAATGGGTTGCTATCAAGAGAGAAGACTTCGCCAATGTGGACATCTCTTCGGGAGATGCCATCAGGTTTTACCATAAAGGTACAGGAGATTCCAATCACATAAAATTTCAGATAACTGACACTGATGGCGATGTATTTGAAAGGAAACTGGCTAACCTTTCAAATATTTCCACCTGGACTCAATCAATTTTAACATTTGACAGTCTCTCCCACTGGGAAGGAACCGGGAATGGTACGCTGGATAGAGAAAATATCTCCAAGATAGGGTTTGCTATAAACGTGTCGGAAGGTGGGAGTGGTAAAGTAGCAATTGACAGGTTTGAATCTTACCAGTTAAACACACCATCAGTCAGTCTTCTCCTCGATAACTTCAATTGCGGCACACCACCCAATGACCTTGGTGGTAATGCGGGGGCTATGTCGCCCGGTGGAAACTACGACCCTTCTATAACCTATGACTCTGGCAATGCTAAAGAAGGGGTCTATGCTCTTTCTATTACTTACGATTTTCCGTCGGGTCAGTGGAGTGGTTACTGGAGTTTTATGAGGAGTGACGAGAGCGGTTATGACTTGAGTGGATACCAAAACCTAAAATTCTGGGTAAAGGGAACAACGGGTGGTGAAAAATTTAAAGTTGAGATAGCAGATACAGGAGATACGCTTGGAACTGAACCTGAGGTTCAAGTTACAAGTTACATCGCAAGTGTGACCACTGCCTATCAACAAGTGACTATTCCCCTTGCAGATTTTACAGGACTCGATACGAGTGCGGTAAGGCAGGTGAACATAGTCTTTGACCAGACTCCCCGGGCAGGGAAGGTTTACATTGATAACATAAGATTTACCGGACCGGGCAGTTCTTCTGAAGGTTCAATTAGCGTTCTCGACAAGATGGACGAGCCTGCTCCTATTTCCGGTTGGGAAAATTATGGAGCTGATGAAGATAAGGGAGTTACGACTACATCTTTAGATAGCATATCTGGCCAGGATGGAAGAGCATTACAGTTGACGTATAGTTTTAACCGGGGAGATATTGATGATTGGGTAGTAATAGAGAGAGATTGGGGAAGGAATATTGCTGGAAGCGATTCTTTCAGATTTAAATATAAAGGAACAGGAAGAGCCAACAACCTGGAATTGAGAGTAATGGATAAGAATGGCACTGTATTTTCTAAAAAAATCTATGATGTTACCAACACTGAAGGCGAGTGGAAAACTGCAACCATCCCCTATGAAGAACTCTTCCTCCTCACAAGTGGAACCTATAGTAATGGCGATATCGCTGAAGAGCTCGATTTAACGAAAATTGAGGCTATCTTTTTTGTGGTGAGCAAGGGAGACGGCGGGAGTGGTACCCTAACGATTGATGAACTCGAAGTTCTGGAAGTTGATGATTTCAGAAAAGGAAGAGGAGATGCCCTGATTAGAAGTATTGTTGTTCCGGACAATCCTATCTCGCCCAATAATGACGGAATTAAAGACAGAGCCAGTTTTAAGTTTACACTTGCCCGTTATGCGAATATAACCTTGAAAATTTATGATTTAGCCGGGAATTTAGTAAGAAAGATTGATGGGGGTGAAAAAGAACCGGACGTAGAGCATACAATTTACTGGTATGCAAGAGATAATTCTGAAAATTTAGTGAGAAACGGTTTATACTTATATCTTCTGGAAGCAGAGGATTTAGACAAGAAGACAGACCAGGTAAAACATGTCATCGGAGTAATCCGCTGACATGTAGCCGCAGAGCGGCAGCTCTGCCACTAGGTTATACTAGTTGCACGGTTGAAACCGTGCCTACAAATCTTGTGCAAAGCCATTGTAGGCACAGATTCAATCTGTGCAAAGCTTGCGCTTTGCTGCTACAAAAAGGGATGTGGACATTATGCGCCACGCAGTTTATAAACTTTTTTTGATTGTGCTAATCGCTTTTGTGTTAAGCGTCGCCCATTACCCGTCACAGAAAGCAGAGGGTGGAGCTTTTGACAGGATAGGTATTGGAGCTCGTCCAAAAGGAATGGGAGATGCTTTTACAGCAATAAGTGACGATGGAAACAGCATCTACTGGAACCCTGCTGGTATAGCCCGGATAGAGAAAAGCGAACTCATCCTTATGCATAAAGACCTCTTTAGTTTGGGATTAATAAATTACGAATTTCTGGGATATGTCCATCCCAATATGGGCAATGGTTCGCTGGGGTTCAGCTGGATACGTCTGGACACGACAAGAAATGTAGAATTTATGAATTATACTGAGAATACTTATATTATTTCCTATGGAATGAGAATAGCAAGGCCCTTTAGTTTAGGAGCAAATATAAAATATTACTCCGTGGATTACAAAGAAGGTGGTAGCGGCTTAGGAGCAGACATAGGTATTCTATACAAGACTTTCGCTGGACACTTGAACTTGGGGCTTCTATATCAGGACTTCAATCGACCAAAAATAAGGTGGGATACGCAGGCAGAAGACCAGCTTCCCGCCAATTTACGGCTGGGAATAGGATTTAAACCCAATCCCTTTATGAATGTTGCGCTCGATTTGGATAAACTATTGGAAAGTTATGTTGAGACTCACTTGGGAATTGAGTGGTGGTTACTGAAGAGGGGAATAGGTTTGAGAACAGGTTTGATTAATCAGGATAAGGGTAAGTGGAATTTTACTATGGGCGGAAGTCTCGGCTATAGGTTTTTCCGCTTCGATTATGCCTGAGAGAGACACTATGACCTGGGAGGCACCCACCTGTTTTCCATGGTAATAACGTTTTAAGAATGTAAGGGTGGCACTCCGTGGCCACCCAAAAGAAGGGACGGCACAGAGTCCGTCCCCTACGGGAGTTTTTGAAGATGGGGTGTAAATTAATGAGGAGAAACAGCTTATCTATTCTATTGGCTGGATTGGTAGCCTTGGTGGTAATTTTTATGTACTGCCCAGATGCCGAAAGTAAAATCCTTTTAGTGGATGATTTTGACGAGCAGACATTTCTCAATAAGATGGGCGGAGAAAGCTACCCGTGGAATGTCAATCCCCTGGATAAGTCTCAGGGTTGTGTGGCTTATTTTGATTCCAAGATTCGTGTGGGCGAAACTGGCAGTTCCCTGAGGTTGGACTACGATATTGATTCCACCCTTACCTATATGAGGGAATTTCCCGATACTCCTTACTACATTTATGACTACGATACAGATTCGATTATTGGCTTTGCCAGCGAGGTTCCCCATACTTCCTATAACGGCTTCTATTTTCTGTTGAACAATGCCGACCTTAAAGGTTATAAATATCTCATCTTTTATGTTAAGGGAGACCCGCTACAGGGTTTCACACGGAAGTTTATTGTTGAACTGAAGAATATCGACCAGACCGATAAATTCCTGGTTGAGGGAGTAGGTTCTTCCTGGCAAAAAATAGTCATTCCATTGGGGATGTTCAAGAGAATAGGGGAATGGAGAAAGATGACAGAGTTAACCATTGTGTTTAATGAAAATGTGACCAGAAAAACAGGAACCATATATCTCGATAATATCTATTTTGCCCAGTCTTCTGAAGAAGGGCTGGGAGAAGAGCCTTCTTCAACCAAGAGTTCTCCACAGGGAAACCCAAAGGATTATTCTGAGGAGAAGAAGACAGACCTTGGGGCCACAATTTACACTGGCTATTCTTATACCCCTGAAGAGAAGAACGAAATATTCAGCAGGGGAATTCTCTCTCTTGAAGGAAGACTATCAAGATTTAGCGGGAAAATGGAGGTTGCAGCTGAGACGCAAAATTTTGGAGAGGCGGCATACGGTGTTGAGCTGGAAAATTGGCCTTTTGAAGAGACTCGCAGACAGTCTCCTGATGTCGAATTTCCTACTCTACAATTTACAGTGAACGATATCCTCCCTCAAGCTTCGAGGATAAAACTGGGACACCTCTGGCTCGACTCTACCCGCTATACTTTTAATCCTGTTTACGGATGGAAAGGAGTATCTATTGATGGGGACTATCGTGGACTCAACTACAATACTTTCTTCATCAAGCAACCTTTCAATTCTTTCACTTTAGGAAGCCACTTCCGACAATATTGGCAATATTTTCGGCTGGAGGCAATTGGAATTCACCATTCCCAGACAGCTCAACTTTCAGGCTCTTCAGACAAGATAGAGCCAGTGGAAAAAGACACAAGCTTTATGTTTCGAATTTTGGAGTACTTGCTTAACCGTCGAATCATATTTGAAGGAATCTATGGTCACGATATATACCATCAATATGCTGAGGTTGACCGTACCGACCCCACCGAACCGACTTATAGCCAAAAGCTGGATAAGCCAGTCTCCCT
>WJOT01000037.1 GCA_009619095.1 Clostridia bacterium | reverse complement strand
TTCAGACCCTTATCAAGAGATATATGCAATTCTTCAATCAAAGCAAAATTTTTTATGGATAATTCCCGTAACATCGTATCCTCAATCCATATGAAGGCAGAGTTTCACTCTGTAGCTACATTCCCTTTTGTAGCGGCAAAGCGCTGTCATTGCGAACGAAGTGAAGCAATCTCCAGACTGCCGCGCTCCTTTCAGTCGCTCGCAGTGACACGATTATGTAGCAGAGCTTCGCTCTGCAACTACAACTTCAACACTGGATAAGGGCTTGATTTGTGAGAAACATTGGAAATTTTAGCGAGTAAACAAGCCGACTAAATTAGCTTCCAAGCAGAATCTTGTTCGACCCGAAGGGAAGTTTGATTCTGCGCCCTGCAGAGGCCGAAGTTTTCAAGCGTAAAAAATTTCCCGGTGTCGAACAAATTAAGCCCTTTTCTATTCTACCTCCCCCCCCACTTCATCTTCGTCCTCAACACCTGGTAATAACTTTTCTTTTCAGGGACAATTAGTTTTAATCTTTCTTTTGCTTTTCTTACTTGAACCAAATCTCCCAACTTCAAGGGAATGTTTTCCTGCCCATCCATAGTAAGAATAACCTCATCATGGTCAGTCTCAACCCTAATCTTAATCGTATCCTTAGAGGAGATAATCAATGGGCGTAAAGCCAAAGTATGGGGACAAATAGGTGACAAGATGATAAGCGCTAAATCCGGGTGAACTATGGGACCACTGGCAGCTAAGGAATAGGCTGTGGAACCTGTAGGAGTGGAAATAATTAACCCATCTCCCACATATGTGGCAACATACTGGTTATTTACTTCCAGTCTCAATTTTATTACTCTTGCTGTAATTCCATTTTTTACTACTACATCATTTAAAGCTAAGAATTTCCCTGCGGTCTTACCTTTACGCACCACTTGGGCACGTAATAGCATCCTTTCCATAGTTGTAAATCTCTTTTGTAAAATTAGGTCTAATGTTGGGTACAAGTCCGAGGAGTTCACTCCTGCCAGAAATCCAAGTCCACCGAGGTTAACCCCTAACACAGGCAGATTAAATCTACTTACCTGACGGGCTGCTTTTAGTATAATTCCGTCGCCACCCAATGCGATAACCAAATCGGTCTGTTTTGAAATTTCGTTCACTAAAACTTTTATCTTCTTTTTTTGTAAACGAGAAGTCAACTTCTGGACAGTAGCTTTGGACTTTTTTCTTTTCAGATCTGCAAGTATTGCGATAGTCTTCATTATACTCGCCCCCTAAAAGATTGTTGTTGGCTGAATGCTCTTTAGAATGCTGTTTTTCTTTGTCCTGGTTTACAAACTACCTGCCAGTTTTGGCACCCATTTTATAAAAGCTCATTTCTGTCTTCCCGTAGCGCTCTTTTCTAAAAAGGGACAAGAATCCCTCTTTTTCTGGCACTTTCTCTTTAAAGTGGTGCTGGCAGATAATCCAACCGTTTTTCTTTAATAGGTTTAACTTAAGTATTGTATCTAAAGTATCCTTAGTCAGATTTAATTTATAAGGAGGTCCGAGAAAAATTAAATCGAATTGTTCAGGCAGAGAAAATTTTCTTCCTTCTTTATTGTAACTCAAAATATCTATTTCTATAACTTCTGTTTTATTTTCCAGCTTACACTTTTTTAAATTTTCCCTGATTAATCTTGTCAAGCGAGTCTCTTTTTCTACAAAAAGAACATACCGCGCTCCCCGGGAGAGAGCTTCTATTCCCACACTTCCGGTGCCAGCATATAGGTCCAGGAAACTCGCATCAACTATCCTCTCTCCCAGAATATCAAAAAGGGACTTCTTTATTCTTCCCAAAAGTGGACGGGTAGCCAATCCAGGCAAACTCTTTATTTTTTTGCCTCTAAGGCTACCCGCAATAATCCTCATTCCTTTTGTCTTTTGCACTTTCAAAATTGTGGAGGCGACCGGAGTCGAACCGGCGACCTCATCCCTGCCAAGGATGCGTTCTCCCAACTGAACTACGCCCCCAAACCTTTGTTTTATTGGGCTTTCCGACGATTTCGGGTCATTTTCCGAGTTTGTGCATTTAGTATCGTTTGGTATCGGGAAGTAACAGTAAGCTACACGACATTTAGCACAATTTTAGCACATTCCAGAAACCGGTCACGACCGGTAACTCCGAATGCCCGTAATACAGCCAATTTTAAGCCCTAAATCAATCAAAACCCCTGGGTAGGGTTTTATGCGTCCAGAAAAAATATTGCCCTTAAATCGAAAATCTGGGGTTATCTCTACTTGCGGAAAGTCAAGGCCGTGGATAAGCTCCGTTATCTGCCGGTGCTAACCCTTCCAGAAATCCCTTTATCACATTCTTCAGTAAAATACTTAAATGACCTATTCTTCTGTTTCGCTACGCTAATAGAAAAACAATTCAGAATTTCCAACATAAAATTTATTCTGGAATAAAACTCCCTTGGGATCAAACCATCAAATTGCTCCTTAGTAATTTTATCTGTGCTGTTAAGAGTGCAAATTCCTAAATCTTTACACTGTCGAATGCCTAATCCGGCAAGATACCAACCTTCTATTTCCTTTATTACCACAACTATTCTGTTTTCATCAACGTTTTTGACCTCATCCAGTATTTCTTGCTTTCTTGCTGTTATACACGGTGAGTCATTAATGTCGGTTACATAAATATAACCTGCCTTCATTGATTTGATACTTTTAAGGAAACTACTAATCTTTTCTTTCCTCAGCTTCGCATATGACCTTACTTCTACCAAATCATATTTTCCCTTCAACATTGGCTTTATTATCCTATCAAAAAATCTTAAATCATCTCCGCCTTCAACCCAGATAAACAATCTTCTATAGCTCACCCTTATACCTCAAGTAGGTCTTGCACATAAAGTTCTTCAATTCCTATTTCGTTCTTTAGAAATGTTTTTATTTCTTCTTTATCGGCCGGTCTGGAAATTGTCGAAAAACCTTCTTTATCTCGTGATACAAGTAAAATGTTTCCCAAACCTGCAGTCCTTACTATTTCTGGGTTATGTGTAGTAATAATAATCTGCTTTTTCCGTGATGCATCTTTGAACATTTCTATTACTTTAGAAATAAGGTGAGGGTGGATATTTCTTCCCGGTTCTTCGATTATCGTTAATAGCTTTTCTTCAAAATATAAAGCTACAATTAGAGCGGCTATATTTATTGTTCCATCGGAAATTAAAGAGGCGGGCAAGTGCTGCCTTTCAGAGTAGATTTCTCGTAATGTAAAGAGCAAAGACTTGTCCGCGAATCTTTCAACATCAAGTCCAGCTATAAATGGCAAAAGTTCCTTCATTAAATTAAAAAACTTTCTTTTTTGGTCACGTTGCTCGATAATATTTTTGAGAACAATAGATAAATTGCTGCCGTCCTCCTCCAATTCAGCTTTACCAGTTATTGGAGTAGCCTTTTTGGGTAATCTGGGGTCAAAATCGTATATTGAAACATCACTAAATAATCTTACCAACGGAAATCTAAAAGGTAATCCTGCTTGAATAAGAAGCATATCGCGCGGCAATTTTTCTTCTCTCATATACGGTGAAATCACGTCATCTTTTTCTATCGGCACGTCTTTTGGTTGTTTATGAAAATCAATTGTTAGTTTTCCGTTAGTGCAAGAATATATAAGTTTCCCCTCCCCGAGTTTTTCTTTTGCTTTTAACTCTCTCTTTCCTCTTTCGAAACTGACAAAGTTAAACTTCTGCATCAAATCTTCTCTGATAATTTCGAATCCCGAACCCCTTCTTTTAAACTTCAGGGCAAAGCCCCAACTCACTTCGTCTACGTCAAATGCTATTATTTTTCCTTTTTTTATCCTTCTTCTTCCAAGCCATCCAAATTTATGGTCGGAAAAAATATTTACTGAAAAATTCTCAGATGCATGAATTTTCATATTCCTCAGATATTCAACGCCACCTTGCATTGATATTGCGTTTTTTAAACCAAAATTTACTATGTTTCTAAGAAAACGAAATATTTCAACAAAATTAGATTTACCGGAGGCATTGGCACCAATTAGCACATCGAACTTGCCAAGCTCTATTTTTAAATCTTTAAAACTCTTAAAGTTTTTCACTTGTATCTTCTTTATAGCCATGATTTAACTCCTTTATCGTCAACGCCAAATATCTAATTAATAGCCGAAAGAGCCTGTTATGCTTCTAAATTGAAATAGTATAGACAAATTTACCCTTGCACACGGCGCTGTTTTTACTTGTGGCTGAAATTTTTCTACCACGAGCCTAACAAAGTTTGAGAAATAAACACTTTATGGTGGGTTATTCAAAGCCAGTAAAATAAATTCATTTTTTTAAATCTAAAGGCTTTCTACTTCCTCTTGGGTCAATTGAATCAAACAAGGTCTCAGAATGAGCCATCCGACTCTCGCACATAGCAATATAATCTTGATTAATATCAATTCCAATCCAATGTCGTCCAAGAGCCCTCGCCACTTTACATGTAGTGCCGCTACCAACAAAGGGATCAAGGACAATATCCCCCGGATTAGAACTTGCTCGTATCATACGTTCCATTACTCCTTCAGGCTTCTGTGTAGGATGTTTCTCCCGTTCTTTACTACAATAATGAACATGAGAAAATTGCCAAACATCACCAGGATTTGCTCCTTCCATATTATTTCTCTTCCTGTAATACTTTTGGGGAATACGAATATCGTCAATATTGAAGATATAATTCTTGCCTTTTACAAAGCAAAGAATATCCTCATGTCTTGGCGAAAATCCCTTCGTTCTTCCCATTCCTTGGGTGTAATGCCAAGTAATCCAGCTATTGAAAAGTAGACCAAAATCATTTTCAAGTATAGTATATAGTCTTGATACAAACTTAACTCCCATAAAAATATATATTGTGCCATTGTCCTTGAGAAGTCTGACAGCTTCACTGAGCCATTGTTGAGTGAATTTCTCATATTCGGTCCAATCCTTTTTATCAATAGTGCTGCCATAGTCCTTTCCAAGGTTGTATGGAGGATCAGCACAGATTAAGTTAATAGAATTATTTGGAAAGGTCCTCATTATTTCAGTTGCATCTCCACAATAGAAACGGTCCAATTCCATTATTATTTATCATCCCTCCTTTATCCATTCATTCCGCTTAGCAAGACGCAACCATTCCTCTTTGCCTCGCGAACGAATAAATTTCTTGTCCAACATCTGAAGAAACTCCCAAGTTGTTCGTTGAATGATATCAACATAATGAATATCACGGATTTGAAGTTGTCCTGTGCCTAAAGCAGGATTATAGTTGAGGTCTTTCTCTGATATATATTTCAAATCATAAACAGAGCAGGATACGATTTCCATTATTCCATTAGTCAATCCAGTCTTTTGGTCCTTTTCGCCATATACTTTGTGTTTCAAGGATAATACAACAAAAATATAATCAGGGTCATCAATATATTCAGAACGAATACGGGCAAAAGAGGTAATATTTGGACTTTTACCAGACGTTTTTATATCTTCAGCGGTTGCCTTGACATCTAAGTTTGCTGAAACATAATCTGTGATGTTTTTCTTATACTTAAATTGCAAAATAATATCAAAAGGGTCTAATCTTTTCCCGTGTTCAACATTGATAAGTTGATATTGATTACCTTGGTCATCTGCAATAATCTCGAACTGTTCTAATGCCCAAGCTTCCACAAATGGACCTGCAACCTTATTTATATTTTCCAAGGGGAGCCCTTTTTTCAGGTTTGTCTGTATAAAAATCTTGTTCTTTCCTGTCTTAATAGCCGATTCCATAATCTGAGAAATGCGTCCGACAACAAACTTTGAGCTTTCTGGATAGTCATCACTCTCTCGTGGTACCTTATAGATAACATCGGTCACGGTATTCCCCTTTTCCAAAATTACATCAAGCCGATTCCCAGTAACGCTATGAGCACTTTCACTGTGTTATCGGTTATGAGTTGAACCTTGATTCTATCTTAAAATAATTATAGTAAATTGAGGCCCTTTACGCAAGGGAAAAATCTAAGGACTTAGTGGAGTTGTGAAGAGTCAACTTCTCGAGGATAAAAGACAAAAAGTAACGAACTGTCGGCTCGCCTTTCCGCCGCCTCTTAAATTAGTCAATAAAAACAAGGCTGAAAAAAAACTTTTTTTAAAAGGGTTACTGGTGCGCAATTTATTTCGTGTTTTCCGTATCTATACGAGGAAAACAACCCTGTAAATCTCCAAAAGGTATGCCCATACCTTAAAAAGAAAATTAAAGCCAAAACCCTGCGCTGAGCAGGGCTTGAACGCCAAGAAACGCATTCTGGTAAACCATCACTACTGCCAATTTGACCGCTCAGCCGAGATTTCAAAGAATCTCTTGTATCTATACCCACATTACTATACACCTGCGGATTATACAAAGACTGCTCCCCACCGCCAAAATTTCTAAATCCCAAATTCCCCATTATTTGACCTCTTTGTGTTACGATTTTCTTCAGAATAACCATTATTAAATGAAAATGAGATGTCGTAGTGCGACATATAATAAACAAAATGTTAACTATTGATTTTCCCATCCTTTGCCTTTGCCTCTGCCTTTGCCTCTGCCTTTGCCTTTGCCTCTGCCTCTGCTTTCTTCTTCTGGGCTCTCTCCCAGGCCTCATTGAGTTCTCTCTCCGCTACCTGTAGTTCCTTTAACTCCTTGTCCAACTCCTTCTCAGTCTTAACTCCTAATATCTCGGTAGCCCCACCAGTCAACAATTGAGCTTTATCTGTTCCAATGGCAGCAGAAACCATTAACTGATGAGCAGACAATTTATTTAATTTACCTTTTGTTACTAAATCCAGAGCCAAAATAACCTTTTCCCAATACTTTTCAGCGATTTTCCTTTTTTTATCTGCTCTAAACTGCTCTAAATTATCTATTTCCCCTTTAATCCTATGAACAGCATTATTACTAATACCAAGTCTATTAGATATAGTTCTTTCACTTAATCCTTCAATAGCTAATATCTTAACCTGTTCTCTAATATTATCAGGTATTCTAACAGAACCTTTAGTTTTCATAATCTACTCTCCTAATATTAACTCTGGTAATAATAAATATATAAATCTAATAGTAATTATTATTATAGTTAGAATGATTAGACTAAATAAATTGATAAAGCACAAATAACATATTAAGACCTAATAAATAATAATATAATTAACAATGTATATTGTCTCTATATTTAATACCATAAATTTTTATATATTCTTAATAATGAATAAAGAAAAAAGAGAGAGGGGTTTCTTTTTCTTTCTTTTTCTTTTTTTTTGCCACATAGACTTTGGTAAGACTTTGGTAAGACTTTTTCTTTTATGTAACCTCGGCTCTGTCAAGCATTGGGCGACCTAAACGAGTCGAAAACGTATAGCTATAAGATACAACCTAAATCAATTATTTCTTTCTTGGTGGCGACGGTGTTGGCTTTTCAGGCCGTTTTCCGGGCTCAGGAGGAGGCGACTTATAAGCATGTTTCCTCACCGGTTTTGGTATTGCCACTGGTTTTTCTGGTTCTGGTATTGATATTTTTTTCAAATTTACACCTCCCCTCAGAAAATTTGATTTAACTTTTCAAGAACTCAATAGATTCTATTTTTTGTTCAGGAGTTATCAATATACCTTGAATATTTAGATCGATAAATTTTTGTTCTTGATTTTCTTCTTGAATCCAAGCAGGTTCGGACAAGAATATATACGGGTTATGAGGCTCATTAGAATAGTAGAGCGGCCATCCATATATTCTTCGTCCGTTTTCAAAATTTATTATGATATGTGTATCCATATCAGAAAATATATCAAACCATACAGAAGCTCTTGCAGTTCTTTTGCTAATTTGTAGAAAACGTACTACTTTCATATGCAAGTCATTTGTAACAAGAAAACTTAGTACTACTGGAAAACCTATGCTAAGTAAACTTAACCATAGAAAGGATATACTATTGTAAGTATATACAATAGGTTGTTTACTCTGGTCCAACGCCACGGGACTTTCGCTCGATATAAAGGAATAAATAGTATATATAAACATAGAGAAAATCAGAGCTTCTATTATTACCCCAAGTTCTTTTTTGGCCTTCCTAACAATAAGGGCATCCAAAATTGTTTCTGAAATAAATCCAGGTATAAGAAATATGAAAATTTGTAAAGCTTGAAGTGTATACATTTATTACACCTCCTATGTTAAATTACATTATATTCGATAACTTGAAATAACGGGAATGTTTCCTTTAAGTCTCCTAGGTTCGTTCGGTTTTTACCACAAAAAAATTATAGTAAATTAAGTTGGTTAACACAAGAGAAAAATCACAAGGGCTGGCCAAGAATCTTCTTGACAAGAAAAGTTTTTTTATATAATTTAGAAACGACGCAAATAGTTAGAGAGAGCTGAAAATTTGAGAATATTTGAGAATAGGAATTAAAGTGTCCCCAACAGTCTTGGGGAAGAAGTTCTTAAAGAAAGAAAAAGAAGAAAGAAAGTAACAAAGAAAGAAGAATAAAGAAAGAAACAGTATCCTCTAAAGTCTTAAAGTCTAAATCTTAAAGTCAAAGTCTATTACTATTACTACATTATATTATTATTAAGTATTATATTATAAGTATTATATTATAGGTATTATATTATAGGTATTATATTATAGGTATTATATTACTATACAGGAACAGACCAAATGAGTCCAACAATCTACAAAAGAGGGAATATCTACTGGCTTCAATGGGTTGAAGATGGGAAGCAACATCGGGAGTCGGCGCACACTACGAATAAGAGAGTAGCCCAAACATTTTTAGGAGAGAAACTTTATAGGTTAAGTAAGAAGAAGGTAGGATTATTAAAGGATAAAGATTTTAAGGAATTCATAAAAGAGTATCTGGAATATTCTAAAACTAACAAATCTAAATCTGCTTTTGATATAGACCAACGAGTCCTCAGAAACTTCACCAATCTATTCAAGATAAAAAATCTCTCCGAAGTTACCACGTCTAAATTAGAGAAGTATAAGACTATCCGATTAGGTCAGGGAGTAAGTAAATCAACAATCAACAGAGAATTAACAGTATTGAAGCATACATTGAATAAGGCAGTAGAGTGGAATTATCTGGAAGATAGCCCTGGAAGGTTTGTAAAGAAGTTTAGGTATGAAAAGACCAACATTAAAATCCGGTCCCTTTCTAATCAGGAAATAGACAAACTCCTTAAAGCCCTTGAAACTGAAACCCATAAGCCAGAAGCAATGAGGCAGACACTTAAAGACATAATCCTAATGGCTGTTAATACAGGAATGAGATTGAGTGAAGTCCTAAATGTCAAATGGGAAGATTTAGATATGAAGAATAGGATTGTTCAAACAAAGACTATCAAAGGTGGGAGATTAAGGATAAGGAAAATACCCCTCAACAGGTGCTGTTATGATATTATAACAACATCACGCAAGGTCGGGGAGTATATTTTTAGCCCTAAAAAGAAACCGATTACCCGGGATTATGTAACTCATACATTTCTGAAATTGGTTAGGAAAAGCAGGATCACCCCGGCTTGTTTCAATGACTTGCGCCATACCTTCGCTTCCCACTTGGGAGAAGCCGGAGCTGACGAGAGGACTATCGCAGAATTATTAGGTCATAGTAGCACAAGAATGACCTGGATTTATACGCATTTGGGTAGGGAGCATTTGAGGAAAGCGGTAGACAAGTTAGATTTTTCAAGATAAAAAACAAGGGATTGTTCTAATAACCAATCCCTTGGAGATAATTTACACATCGTTGCCGTAGCAAGGATGAGGAGTTAATAAGTTAAATTTTCATTAATCGTTTTAGTATTTTATCTAAAGTGCCAAGTTCTTTTGCTGTTTCAAAATATAATGTTATGGCTTCTATAAGATTCTTTATAGCATCTCCTACATTATTGCCAAAAGTAGCTACGCCATCGATTTCGGAACATTTGGCTAAAATCTTTCCTTCCTCTTTCTCCAATAGGCAAGTTAAAACCAATTTTTGTTTCATTATATTATTCAAGTTAAATTTAATCTAACCATAATGGTACTATTTTTTTCTTCTATTCTTTTCTTAAAATCCCTTTCAGTTTCAAGCTCCATAATAACATTCCTAATTTTCTTAACATTTGATTTCCCAATGCCGTGAATATTTGTAAATTTTATATTGTATTTCTCACTTGTTTCTATTTTTCCCAAAATAGCTTTTTTTACTTCTCCTCCACTCATTTCTCTATGTACAAATACTGAGAATGCTGCTTCCTTAATAACTATATTATATACTTTTAGAAATTCATCAAGTGTAAAATCTGGTTCTTTACTCATCTCCCCATATAATGGAATAATCCAATTTTCAAAATAACCCGCGGTGCATAGGTTACTAATATTCTTGCCTCTTTCTCCGTATTTTTCCATTATATCTCTCTTTAAATGAGAAACATCACCACCCTCTCTAAATTTCTCCCTTAGATATAAGGAAGCTCTTAATGCTTTATGATCATCTGGAGGAATTTTATCTTTAAGATAGTTCAATATTTCTTGGTTTTCACTTTTTTTGTCTTTTAATTTAAAATCATCTATTATCTTTTTGGATTTATCTTCAAGAAGAAGACAATCTTCATCTTTTACCGCTGAGTTAATTATCTGTTTAACTTTTTTTCTCTCTCCCGACTCTAATTCTTGTAAATTTATGTTAAGAGTTTTATTTCCTTCGTTACATTCTATTTTTTTAGATACATTATTGCTGTTAATGTGGACTTCGAATAATCTAATTTCAACTTTATTAACATTAAATAGACTTTTTAATTTATCAAAAAAACCCATTTTATTTTACTCTATCTGCTAAATCTATCAAGGAAATTAAATCTCCTTTAATAAAAATCATAGAACCTTTTCTCAACCCTGCAAAGCTATTTATTTCTATCCAATCACCATCCATAGATAAAACTCTTTGGGTTGGATTATTTTTCTCAACAATAAACCCTTCCTCATCAACTGATTTATCGAAAAAATCTAATATATCTCTCTTTGCAGATTCCTCAAAGAGTATAATATCTTTCATTTTTTCACCTCCTCTCTTTTAGTGGGTTCAATTTAACATTTTAGTCCTTAAATGTCAAGTCTAAAATTATCTATGTATGTATTGTATTGTAATATTAAGCACAAAATTATCACAATCTCAAATCGCCCTTGATTTCAAAGGGTTTTTCTTCAAATACCCAACCCTGCCAAGGATGCGTTCTCCCAACTGAACTACGCCCCCATCTACGCTCACTTTGCTGAGCTTTTCATTTTAATTTTTTAATACCTTCGGATATCTTCTTTCTTAACGAGGAAGAGCTAGCCTTTTTCTTTTTAATCTCTCTATTTATTCTATCTATCTGGGCGCACAACTTAGAAATTTTACTGTTTTTGAGCTTGTTCGTCTTAACCAACTTAAAAGTCTCATTCCCTATTTCCTGGAAAAGTTTTACCCTTTTACTTTCCAGGCCCATCTCCTCAACCTTTAGTTTACTAATCTTTACACCATAGACGGCTTCTTGTTGCAAGCCCTTAGCAATTTTCACCGCCCTGGCACTTAGTCCTTTGAGTTGTTTTTCCGCCTTTTCCCAGAATTTCTGAGCTTCTGTTTTCTCCATAAAATTTCCTCCCATCAGTTTTTTTCGTATTTTTAATTATACTTAACGGAACGAATAAAGTCAAAACTTTTTTTCGTCTTCCACATTTCTCTTGACGTAAATGTATTTTAAGTGTAAAATTAATCCACCGTGCCGGAGTGATGAAATTGGTAGACATGTGGGTCTCAAAAACCCATGGGCCTAAAGCTCATGTCGGTTCGAATCCGACCTCCGGCATTTCTTTTAATAAAAAGGTGACAGGTACTTTTTTATGAAAAGATCTAAGTGGCTGATTGTTATTGGAATATTAATTAGCATTTTATTCCTCTATCTTGCCTTTCGGAAATTTGATATAGAAGAAGGTAAAAGGGCATTGAAAATGGCTAATTACTACTGGCTATTCCCAGTAGTAATTTCCTATATGTTTGCATTTTGGATGCGGGGAATAAGATGGAAATACCTTCTCTTGCCTATAAAAAAATGCAAAATATTCAACTTAGTCTCAACAATTTTTATTGGCTTTATGGCAAATAATCTTTTGCCACTGAGGGTTGGGGAACTGATCCGTGCCTATGTAAATGGAAAGAAGGAGAATATTAGCAAGAGCTCCTCGCTGGCTACAATCGTCATAGAGAGAGTCTTTGATGGACTCGCCCTGGTCATTCTTTTATTGGTTACATCTCTTTTTCTGGGAAGCGGTTCCTCTGCACAGCACTCTTTCCCTCATTGGCTGAAAAAGATGATTTATGTCGCCTGTGCCCTATTCTTAGGTGTGCTAATTCTTCTTTACATAATGATGCGTTCCAAAGAGCTAACTGGTAAAGTCATTAAAAAACTGTTTGGCTTCCTTAAAGAACCTATTTTGAAGAAAATACTTAACTTAACAAACTCCTTTATTGAGGGACTAAATGTCTTACGTCAACGGAAGGAAATACTGATCATTTCTTCTCTCTCTCTCCTGGTGTGGGCTTTTGAAGGGACAACATTCTATCTGGGAGCAAAAGCACTCAATTTATCCCTATCTTATCCCCAAGCATACCTTGTATTGGTGATAGTAGCGCTGGGCTTAATGGTTCCCTCCTCTCCAGCTTTTATTGGGGTCTATGAATATTTCTGCATCACTGCTCTTGCCCTTTTTGCAATTGATAAGAGTCTCGCCTTAAGCTATGCCGTGCTTCTACATTTCCTTCAGTTTAGTCTACTGGTAAGTATTGGTCTCTTCTTCTTGTGGAAGGAGAATCTTTCTCTGTGGAAATTGAAAAAGGAGGTTAACGATTATTCTTCGTAGTGTAGTAAAGCCTTCTTACCCAGGTGGAGAGGTAACCAAATCACAGTCAGATTGACGATAAGGAAAACAGCAATTATAATGGCCAAATCTTTTGGTAAGATTTATAGTTTTCAGTATTCTCTTTTTACCCAGGGGAGAGGGTCAACCGGGACACCATGGACATATAATCCCCAATGGAGATGGGGACCTGTAGCAAGACCAGTCTCTCCCACCCTGCCAATTATCTGTCCCTTGGTAACTTTATCCCCTTTTCTAACATTGATAGACTTTAAATGGAGATAGATTGTGGTTATGCCTTGACCGTGATCAATCGTTACCGTCTTTCCGTGAAGATAGAAACCCTCCTCCGCCAGAATAACCTCACCGCTATTGGCTGCTTGAACCGGGGTGCCCTGAGGAACCTTTAAATCGACTCCTTTGTGGCTCCACAGAAACTCTTTGCCAGCTATTCTCTTAACACCATATTCTCCCACAATCTTTCCCTGGACTGGCAGAATGAATTTCCCTTCCCAATGTTGCTGCTTCTTCTCAATTTTTAAGGCAGTAGAAATCAAATTTCTCTCTCGTTTATTCAGAGGTGAACCGATCAATTTCCTCTTTTCTGCAGTGAAGGTAATATATGATACAGGAAAAACCTTTCTATTAACAGTCAGGAGTTCATACTTTTTCCTTTTCTTTCTTCCTTTTCCTTTTTCCGCAATTAGAACAGCATACCTGCCAGGAACGAAATTATATGGCAATCCAATCAATATCCTAAGAGAACCTCCTTCTATAGGATAGACGGGATACTCCCGGGCATTAAACCAGCAGGAATATTTGTTCCCTCTCTCTATCCCTTTAACTTCTACTGCCAGAGTATCGCCTTGGGTGGGGACAGTAGTAGAAAGACGGATTTCAAAAGCCCACACCCGAAAATTGAGAGTGAGAAGAAGAAAGACTATAATCAGTGACTTCATTGCAAAAATCATGGATCGAATTCCTGCATTCCCCATACGAGGAAATTTGGGGTAACGAGCATTTCTTGTAGCAGCTCCGATTAATCGGAGCTTTCCTGTAGGGGACAGACGCAGTTTATGCCGACCTTTCGGCATGCCGTCCCTTCATTTGGGCGACCACCCCGCTTTATCGGGGCCCCTACAATACAGAGCTCCGTCCCGATTCATCGGGACAGCTACAATTCATAAAAAATCGCCCCGTCGGAGCGGGGTTAAAGAGATTGTGTTATTCATTAGTGGTATAGTTTGCTTAAACTGTCTTTACTTCCTTAACTCCAGAAACTTGCTTCTTCAACTACTGATTACAATATGGGGAGATATTTCTGTAGTTCGTAGTCTGTAACCTGAGTGCGATAACGGTCCCACTCAATCTTCTTATTATCGATAAACTTATTGAAGATATGTTCGCCCAGAGTCTTCTTAACAAGCTGGCTCTTTTCAGTAATCTGGATTGCTTCGAGCAGACTCCCCGGGAGCACTTTTATCCCCTGAGCCTCTTTCTCCTCGTCACTCAAGAGAAAGATATCTTTTTCTATTGGCTCCGGTAATTCATATCCTCTTTCTATCCCTTCCAGACCAGCCGCCAACATTACTGCAAAACCTAAATAGGGATTACAGGCAGGGTCGGGACTCCTCAACTCTGCACGAGTGGATATCTCCTCTCCCGGCTTATACATGGGAACGCGTACCAGTGCTGAACGGTTCTTCTGCCCCCAGCAGATATAAACGGGTGCTTCATATCCCGGAACCAACCTCTTATAAGAGTTGACCCACTGGTTGCAAACTGAAGTAATCTCTTGAGCGTGAAAAAGGAGACCGGCGATAAACGCCTTACCCTCTTTGGAAAGGTGATACTTATCCCGGGCATCGAACAAAGCATTTTTACTACCTTTGAATAACGATTGATGCGTATGCATCCCCGAACCATTCTGGCCAAAGAGAGGCTTGGGCATAAATGTGGCATAGACCCCCCTCCTCAAGGCCACTTCCTTAACAATAACCTTATATGTCTGGACATTGTCCGCCATAGTCAGGGCATCAGCGAAACGTAAGTCTATCTCATGCTGAGAAGGTGCTACTTCATGATGACTATATTCTACAGGAATCCCCATCTTCTCCAGATAAAGCACGGTCTCTCTCCGTAAATCGTGAGCCATATCCAGAGGCAATAGGTCGAAATAGCCCCCTACATCAAGGACTTCTGTGCCTTTATCACTCTTAAAATAGAAATACTCAACTTCCGGGCCTACGTAATAAGTATAGCCCATCTTTTTTGCCTTCTCCAGGTTCTTCTTCAGAATATAACGGGGATCTCCTTCATATGGAGAACCATCGGGATTCAGTATATCACAGAACATTCTACCTACAGCACCCTGTTCCCCAGTACTTCTTGTCTTTCCTCCTTGAGTTTCTGAGCGTTCTGAAGAAAGCTCTACAGGGAGAATCTGGAATGTTGAGGGGTCGGGCAGAGCTACAAGGTCGCTCTCAAAAATTCTGGCGAAGCCTTCAATTGAAGACCCATCGAAACCCATGCCACCCTCTAAGGCTCTGGATAATTCCCTCTCTGTAATTGCCACACTCTTCAACTGTCCAAGAATGTCTGTAAACCAGAGGCGAATAAACTTGACTCCCTTTTCCTTTACCGCCTTCAATACATCTTTTCCAGTCATAATTTCTCTCCTTTAAGTTCTGTCCTAGGAGTAGTCCCGATAAATCGGGACACTCCAATAACGTTAGAAGTGGACCCTACACTCCATGGTTGTTCCTTTGGTCGGCTCACCATTAGCGTCGAAAGTCTGCCTATGGATAATAACCAAAGCTATATGAGGAGCAACATGGTATCCCACTTCCATAGTAAGGATACTATTGGGTCCTTTAACCTTAATTAAATCTTCCCACGTATCGGCATTCCGTTTGTCATAAGAAAATAGAAGGCTGAACTTATTCATCAACAGCGAAGGATGAACCCTCACAACAGCCCTGAGGTGGGGATAGATATTCGTAGGGTCGTGATTGTAATTTTCGAATGAGGCTGAGAGGGTAATTTTATTTAGAATATTATAAGCAAGTTCAACATAAGGCCCCATTTTT
>WJOT01000074.1 GCA_009619095.1 Clostridia bacterium | reverse complement strand
TTGTTCAGATTGGACATAATGTTAGAATAGGTAAAAACTGCCTTATAGTTTCCCAGGTAGGTATTTCGGGAAGTACGGTGATTGGTGATAATGTTGTCCTGGCTGGCCAGGCGGGGCTTGTTGGCCATATTACCGTTGGCGATAATGCAATTGTTGGTGCGCAGGCAGGAGTTACTAAAAGTGTTCCCGCCAATACTACTGTTTCCGGTTATCCTGCCCGGGAACACAAGATAGCCCAAAAGATAGATGCTCAATTAATTAGATTGCCAAAATTGTATGAACAGATAAAAGAGTTAAAACAAAATATAGAGAAAACAAGAGAAAAAATAAAGTAAAGGACTTCGCTCAGGACGGTTTGCAACGACGTTTGTAGGTCCCGATGAATCGGGACAAAAATGGAGGAAATTATGGATTTACAGAAGACTATAAAAAGAGAGAGCACTTATTCGGGAATAGGTCTACACACTGGGAACATAACTTCAGTGACCTTTAAGCCAGCACCACCCAATTCTGGTATAAAATTTGTAAGGTCGGATTTACCAGGCAAGCCGGAAGTTGAAGCTAACATAAAGAATGTTATCAGTGTAGCACGAGGAACCACTCTGGGTAATGGCAGTTTCCAGATCCAGACGGTAGAGCATATTATGGCTACTCTATGCGGTTTGGGTATAGATAATCTCATCGTGGAAGTGAATGCTGGTGAACCTCCTGTGGCTGATGGTAGCGGGATGCCTTTTGTGGAGACTCTGGAGAAGGCTGGTTTCCAGGAACAGAATGTAGAAAAGAACTACTTTACGATAGCTGAACCTGTCAAGTTTTCTAATGGAGATGTCCATCTGGTCGTTCTGCCATCGGATGAATTTAAAGTATCTGCTACCATCGATTACAAACATAAAATTTTAAAGAGTCAATACGGCACGTTTACCATAACCAAAGAGATTTTCGAAAAGGAGATTGCTCCCGCCAGGACATACTGTTTTGAGCATGAAATCGAATCGTTGAAACGCCGAGGGTTAGCTCGCGGGGGTAATTTAGACAATGCGGTAGTAATTGGACAGGATGGCATTCATAATAAGGAGCTCAGATTTCCCGATGAATTTGTCCGCCACAAGATACTCGATTTAATAGGCGATATCTATTTAATAGGAAAACCTTTAAAAGCACACATTATTGCTATCCGCTGTGGACATGCTGCTAACATTGCTTTGACTAAAAAGTTAGGCGAACTCATAAAGAGATCTGCTGCTCGTCGAACGACTAAGACTTTTAAACAGGAAGGTTTTGAAGGAAAAGTCTTAAGTTTGGAAGAGATTCAGAATATAATTCCCCACCGTCCTCCTTTCCTATTTGTAGACAAAATAATTATGGCAGAGAATATGGTCAAAGCCGTGGGGTTCAAGAACATAACTATTAATGAGGAATACTTCAAAGGGCATTTCCCTAACTATCCGATTTTGCCTGGAGTTCTAATTATAGAATCGATGGCACAGACTTCCTGTGTTCTCTTCTTGGCCCGTTCGGATCTCAGAAAGAAACTGCCCTATTTTATGGCGATTAAAGAGGTTAAATTTCGTAAGCCTGTCTTCCCTGGCGATCAGCTGCAGCTGGAAGTTGAAGTTACTCGTGCCCGGGTGAGAGGAGGAAAGATTCAAGGTAGGGCGTATGTTAGGAATGAATTGGTGGCTGAGGCCGAATTTATGTTCTCCTTGGTAGACCGGTAAATCGACAACGATAAGTAAGCATCTGAACATATACTACTAAACTTTTAGGAGAAAAAATGAACATTCACAAAACAGCTTTAGTTCATCCGGATGCAGTAATTGAAGAAGATGTAGACATTGGTCCATATACAATTATTGGACCGGATGTAAAGATTGGAAAAGGAACTGAGATTGGAGCTCGTGTAATAATCGAAGGAGATACTCAAATTGGCCAAAATTGTCAGATATGGACAGGAGCCATAATTGGAAATTTACCGCAGGATTTAAAGTTTAAAAGAGAAAAAACGAGAGTCATAATTGGTGAAAATAATGTTATCCGGGAGTATGTAACCATCAACCGGGGAACGACTTCTACAGGAGAGACAACCATTGGAGATAACAATCTCATAATGGCATATGCTCATATCGCTCATGATTGTGTAATTGGCTCTAACGTGATTTTAGCTAACGTAGCTACTCTGGCGGGCCACGTAGTGATTGAAGATAAGGCTATTGTAGGAGGGCTAACTCCAGTCCATCAGTTTGTGCGCATTGGCACATTGGGTATTGTAGGCGGAGGTTCTCGGGCAGCAAAAGACGTGCCTCCCTATTGTATGGCAGCAGGGACACCCATTAGAATTTTTGGACTGAATACAGTGGGGTTACAAAGGAATAATTTCCCCAAGCATGTTAAAGCCCAACTAAAGAGAGCCTACAAGATTCTCTTCCGCTCCAAATTAAACACTACGCAAGCTTTGAACGTTTTGGAGAAAGAGTCAAACATCTCCGATGAATTGCTCCATATGGTCGCCTTTATTAAAGAATCTGAGAGAGGAATCTGCAAAGAATGAAGATAGAGAATAGAAAGATTGGATTGATTGCTGGTAATGGGAAATTCCCCTTGATTTTTGCACAAGAAGCGAAGAGAGTAGGAGCAGAGGTAGTCGCTCTGGCAATAAAGAAAGAGACGAGTCCCAGCCTGGAAAATTTAGTAGATAGAATCCACTGGGTCAATGTAGGACAATTGGGTGACCTGATTGAGATTTGTAAGAAAGAGGGGATAACCAGGGCAGTGATGGCCGGGCAGGTTAGACACACACGCCTATTCGGTCAGGTAAGGCTGGACGCAAGAGCTATGGCTCTTTTGGCTGGAGTGAAGGATAAAAAGGCTAATTCTCTACTGGGAGCAGTGGCTGATGAGTTGTTGAGGGAGGGAATAGAACTAATAGATTCAGCTACCTATCTTTCCCACCTTTTACCCTCTCCCGGTATTTTGACACGCCGTAAACCTACTCAAAATGAATGGCGAGATATCGAGTTTGGTCATAAGATGGCTAAAGAGATTGCCGGCCTGGACATCGGGCAGACAGTGGTGGTCAAGGATCAAACCGTTTTAGCCGTGGAAGGAATGGATGGAACAGACCGCACCATAAAGAGGGGAGGGAAATTAGGCAGAGGAGATGTTGTGGTAGTGAAGGTAAGTAAACCCCAACAGGATAGGAGGTTTGACCTTCCCATTGTTGGTGAGAGGACAGTAGAAGTATTGAAACAGGCTAAAGCAAAAGTACTCGCTTTTAGTGCCCGCAGTACAATATTATTGAATAGAGAGAAAGTGGTTAAAAGTGCCAACCAGAATGGTATTTCCCTGGTGGCAGTAAAAGAAGAAGAAAGTTAAAAATCTAGGTAGTGTGGGGCTTTATGCCCGTCCCGATAAATCGGGACGCCCATAAAGGGCTACACTACTTACAAATTTTGGAGAGAGGAATGGTTAGAGTTGGTGTGATTGGGGTTGGCCATATAGGTGCGCATCATGCCCGGATTTATTCGCAAATCCCAGATGTAGAGTTGGCGGGAGTTGTAGATATTGAGCAGAAAAGAAGAGAGAAGGTTGCTCGAGAATATAATACAACTCCATATGCAAGTTATGGAGAGATTTTCGATAAGGTTGATGCAGTGAGTGTTGTGGTGCCCACCGATTTGCATTATCCTGTGGCAAAGGATTTTCTGGAAAGAGGCGTTCACTGTCTGGTAGAAAAGCCGATTACTCCCACTCTGGAAGAGGCTGAAGACCTGTTGAGTATAGCGCGCAAGAAGAATTTAATTTTACAGATAGGACACATTGAGCGGTTTAACAGCGCAATATTGGAGGCACAAAAATATATCAGGGAGCCAAAGTTTATCGAAGCTTACAGACTTGGACCTTACGACCCACGCACTTCCAACATTGGAGTAGTGCTTGACTTGATGATTCACGATATCGACATTGTGCTCTATCTGGTACGCTCACCAGTGAGAAGTATCGATGCTATTGGTGGTAGTATCCTCTCTCAGAATGAAGATATTGCCAATGCCAGAATTAATTTTCAGAATGGCTGTGTAGCTAATATATCAGCAAGCCGGGTTTCCTTGGAAAAGTTTCGTAAGATTAGAATATTTCAAAAGGATGTCTATATTTCGTTAGATTATGCTAAGCAGAGTTTAAAAATTTATCAGAAAAAGGAAAAAGAAATTAAATCAATGAAGGATATGATGGTTTTGAGACCGCAACTGAAGAAGACAGACCCCTTGAGAGAAGAGTTGACACATTTTACTCAATGTGTAGAGAGAGGCAGGAAGCCCTTGGTTTCTGGTAAACATGGTCGGGACGCTCTGGAGATTGCTTTGGAAATTCTCAAGAAAATCAAGGAAAATTTGGGATAAGCGATGGTTAAGAAACTATTCATTGTAGCCGGTGACCCATCGGGAGATTTGCACGGCGCAAATTTAGTAACTGCGCTGAGAGAAATATCTTCCCAGATAGAGATAAATGGATTGGGTGGTGAGAGGATGGAGAGGGCTGGAGTAAGGCTTCTGTATAGACTTACTGAATTGGCAATTGTGGGCTTTAGTGAAGCAATTAATAATATACTTGCTCTTCGTCAGATCTATATAAAGACGGAAGAGTTCCTAAGAAAGGAGAAGCCGGATATAATTGTGTTGATCGATTATCCTGGTTTCAATCTAAGGTTGGCAGGCTTGGCTAAGAGACTGAAGATTCCTTTGATTTACTATATTGGTCCCCAAATCTGGGCCTGGAGGCGGGGGAGAATTAAGGGTATAGCGGAATTGGTAAATAAGATGCTGGTGATATTTCCTTTCGAAGAAGAGACATACAAGAGGGCTGGGGTGGATGTTTCCTTTGTCGGTCACCCCCTGTTGGATACTATTCAGCCAACCAAGAGTAAAGAAGAAGTTTGTCGAAAGTATGGGCTTGACTCTAATTCCCCCATTATTGGGCTCATGCCCGGAAGCAGAAAACAGGAGATAGAGCGTCTTCTTTCAGTTATGTTAGAGGCTTCCCGAAGGATAGCTGAAAACAGGAAAGTGCAATTTGTCTTGCCCTTGGCAGGCAATATACCTATGAATTACATAAAAGAGCGCATAACAGAATTTGAAAAAAATAGACTTAACCGGACGAAGATTTCTAAAAGTCAAAAAGAAAAAAAGCCTCCTCTTCCCATACTGGTAGTGCGGGATGAGGATTATAATATAAGGAGAACATTGACCTTGGCTCTGGTAGCTTCGGGAACGGCTACTTTAGAGAATGCCTGTCTGGGTATTCCCATGATTATAATTTATAAAGTTTCACTTTTCAGTTATCTACTGGCGCGACTTCTAATAAGAATTCCCAGGATTGGTTTGGCCAATATTGTAGCGGGAAAGAGGGTGGTCCCCGAATTTATTCAGCAAAAGGCTCGGGCAAAAGAGATTGCTAAGGTAGCCTGCCACTGGTTGAGTAATCCAGGCCTTATGCGAGAGACCAGAAAAGAACTTAAAAGGGTTAAAGAAAAGTTAGGAACTCCCGGAGCATCTAAGAGAGCAGCAAAAATTATTCTAGAGGAAGCCATAGCGAGCAACTAGTCAACTACTCCACCCTAACGGATGGGGCCCTGATATCCATCGGGGCTCTAGTTGACAAGGTGGCATTAATTCGGGGGACACAATACTTAACTATTTTGACCATTAGCTGATGTGACATTCTTTAGCGAAATTGAGGAAGCAATCAGAGAAGAGGAGAAAGGGAATCCCAGAAGAGTAATTAAGTATTGTGTCCCCAGAATTTCAGCAAAAATTATTTTAGGGGAGGCTTTAACAAGCAACTGATGGACCTTTTGAAGAGACTATTTGCATATGTCAAACCCTACAGGATACGTTTCTTAGAAGCGATGGTTTGTATGGCCTTAGTTGCTGGGCTAACTTCACTTCTAATGTATTTGATAAAGCCGACATTCGATAAAATCTTTACTCAAAAAAATCCACAGATGATTCTTTATATTGTCTTGATTATTATTGGTTGTGCCCTGGCTAAAGGGATATTTCAATACTACCAGTCTTATCTGATGGCTTATATCGGTCAGAGAACAATAATGGATATAAGGAACAAACTTTACAGCCACCTGCAAAGTCTGTCTTTGGACTATTTCATTCGCCAGAGGACAGGCCAGATTATTTCTCGTTTAACTAATGATGTTATGTTGCTTCAGAGAGCAATTGTTGGTGTTCCGGCAAATTTAATTCGTGGAGGTTTGACTATCATAGGCTTGACCGCACTTCTTTTCTATTTGCATTGGCGGTGGGCAAGCGTAATTATGATTGTTTTTCCTCTGGTTATCCTACCCTTAAGGAAATTTGGGAAAAGATTGCGGAAGATAAGCAGAAAGAGCCAGGAGAAGATGGCTGACATTTATTCTTTGCTGCAGGAAAAAATCATGGGAATAATGATGATTAAATCTTTCTGTATGGAGAAGGCAGAAGCGGAGAAGTTTGAACAGGAGAATAGTAATTTCTTTAAAATTATTATGAAGGCAATGCGGGTAGTAGCCATTCAATCGCCGGTTATGGAATTTATTGCCACTGTGGGGATGGTAAGCGTTTTAGCTATTGCTGCTTACGAGGTTATAAGGGGAGACACTACTATAGGGACTTTTTTCGCTTTTATTGGTGCTATCTCTACTATGTATAAACCGGTAAAGAATTTTGCCAATCTCAATGCACAGATTCAACAAGCTTTAGCTGCCAGTGAAAGAATTTTCCGCGTTTTAGATACAAAGTCTTTTGTGGTAGAGCTTCCCCATGCTAAAGTCCTTCCACTCTTGAGAGAAAAGATAGTCTTGGAAAAAGTTTCTTTCTCTTATCCCCAGGAGGATTCTTCGAGGGAAAATGACCTTGTCCTGGAGAACGTTAATTTAGAAGTTTCTAAAGGGGAAATATTAGCTCTGGTTGGCCCTAGCGGAGGCGGAAAAACTACCATAGCCAATCTGATTCCTCGTTTCTACGACCCCACAAAGGGAAAGATTACAATCGATGGTCAGGATATAAGAGAGGTAAGCCTGAAATCGTTGAGAGGGCAGATGGGCATTGTCACCCAGGAAACAATTTTGTTTAATGATACAGTCAGGAATAATATTGCCTATGGTGATCCAGAAGCTCCTTTTGAGAGGATTGAGGCTTCAGCCCGCATTGCCAATGCCCATGAGTTCATAATGAAGCTTCCCCAGGGTTACGAAACGGTTATTGGCGAGAGAGGAATGAAGTTATCCGGTGGACAGAAGCAGCGAATGGCCATTGCCCGGGCTATCCTCAAAGACCCGGAAATCCTGATTTTTGATGAAGCAACCTCCTCATTAGATTCAGAATCTGAACTTTTAGTTCAGGAAGCATTGGATCGCCTTATGAAGAATCACACCACCTTCGTAATAGCACATCGTCTATCAACAATTCGGGAAGCAGATAGGATTATTGTTGTCGATCGCGGCAGAATTGTAGAAGTGGGAAAGCACCAAGAGTTGATGAAGAGGAGTGGATTATATAGGAAGCTTTACGATTTGCAATTTAGAGAGGATTTTTCCTTTACATGAGAATTAAAATCTTTCTTCTTCTTATGGGTTTGGGCTTCCTTTTACTCAGTCACTCATCCCTTTTTGGCTACCCAGAGAGGGATGTTTATGTCGTTCCCATTAAAGGAGTGATAGACCTGGGGCTCTCCAGTTTCGTCAGGCGAGTAGTTCAGGAAGCGAAGGAAAAAGAAGCTCAGTGCATCATCTTGGAACTGGAGACTTTCGGAGGCAGGGTAGACGCAGCTACTGAGATCAGGGATACTCTCTTTGAAAGTGATATAAACACAATTGCTTTTGTTAACAGAAGAGCCATATCTGCGGGAGCTCTGATAAGCCTGGCTTGTCGGCATATTGTTATGGCCCCTGGGGGCACCATTGGTGCAGCTACTCCTGTGGCAATGGCTCCGGGAACTACAAAAGCCCAACCTACTAGTGAAAAAGTAATTTCCTATGTGCGAAAAGAGTTTAAAGCTACGGCAGAAAGAAATAACCATCCCACAACTTTGGCAGAAGCTATGGTCGACCCGGATGTGGAAATAGAAGGGGTAATCGAGAAAGGTAAGCTTCTGACCCTTACCACAGAGGAGGCCTTGAAACTTAAATTGGCAGAGCATAAAGTCTCAAAAATTGGAGAAATTCTCACCCTTTACGGGTTAGAAGATGGAAAAGTAGTGAGGGCTTCGATAACCTGGTCAGAGAAACTAGTAAGGTTTCTCACTCACCCCATGGTAAGTGGTCTTCTTCTTACTTTTGGGTTTTTAGGGATATTTTTTGAATTGAGGATACCAGGCTGGGGAGTGAGTGGTACAGTCGGGCTAGTCTGTTTGGCGCTCTTCTTTGGCGCCCAATATATGGTAGGCCTGGCCCAATGGGTTGAGCCGGTTCTCTTTATTGTTGGGGTAGTTTTACTAGTTTTAGAATTACTTGTTATCCCTGGTTTCGGTATTGCAGGAGTATCAGGTGTCCTGCTTATTGTAGCCAGTCTCTTCCTTTCTCTGGTTAAAGAGCCTTTGCCCAAGACGCCTGTAGATATTTCTCGCCTCCTCCAGGCAACTTATGTGGTGGCTGCCTCCCTGATCGCTACTTTCCTGGTAGCCACGCTCAGTTTTGCATTTATGCCCAAATTCCCCCTTTTGAGTAAATTAATTTTGACTTCAGAGGAAAAGAGAGAAAAAGGATTCCGTTCTGCGCCAGTAGAGCTGGAAAAATTTATAGGAAAGCAAGGTATAACACTGACTATGCTCAGGCCTGTGGGTAAGGCTCAGTTTGGAGATACAATTCTGGATGTGGTAAGCGAAGGCGAACTTATAGAGAAGGGAAGACAGGTAGAAGTGATAAAAGTGGAAGGAAACAGGATAGTGGTTTCCGAAGTGGAGATAGAAGAGAAGAAATGAATCTAAGCTTATCTCTATATCTGGCAGGTTTGGTTCTAATTTGTTTTGAAGTTTTTGTTCCTGGAGGGATTCTGGGAACGATTGGGTTCTTTTTAATCGTAGGCTCTATATGGATTGCCTTTGTTCGACTTGGTAGTGTTGGGGGCTCCTATTTCTTAGTTGGCGGTTTGGTGTTGGCTATGGTGTGCGTCTATTTAGTAATGAAGTTCGGGACTAAGACAAGATTGTCCAGGAAACTATTCCTGCAGTCGACAGAAAAAGGCTTCCGCTCTACTTCGAAAAATTTAGAAGACTTAAAAGATAAAACTGGTATTTCATTAACTACTTTAAGGCCCTCTGGCAAAGCATTAATAGATGGTGGAAAAGTCAATGTGGTAAGTGAGGGAGTATTTCTACCCAAGAGTTGTAAGATAAAGGTGGTGATGGTGGAAGGAAATAGAGTTGTGGTCAGAAGAATAGACGAAGAAAAAGTCTCGTGAAGTGTATAAGAAACTACAAATGATGTCAATAAATTATGGGAGGTGAAAAATGGTACAGTTTTTAATTGGATTGGTAGTAATAGTCGGAGTTATCTTTGCCATAATGTTCCTCTACTTTCTCAACATCTGGGTCAAGGCTGTGGCAGCAGGCGCCCACATTTCCATCTTTAATCTTTTAGGAATGAAGCTAAGGGGCATTCCTCCAGCTCTTATAGTTAATGTAAAGATTATGGCAGTTAAGGCTGGCCTGAGCATAGAGACCAGTGAACTGGAGGCCCATCATCTTGCCAGAGGAAATGTAATGCGAGTAATTCAGGCACTCATTGCAGCTGATAAAGCCAATATACCATTGGACTTCAAGCGTGGTGCAGCAATCGACCTCGCCGGAAGAAATATCTTGGAAGCAGTCCATATGAGTGTAATTCCCAAGGTAATCGATGCTCCCGATCCCTCAAAAGGTAGGCCAACAGTAGATGCTGTAGCCATGGATGGTGTTCAACTTTTGGCAAAGGCAAGAGTTACAGTGAGAACGAACTTAGAGAGATTAGTGGGAGGGGCAGGAGAAGATACGATTATCGCTCGAGTTGGTGAGGGCATTGTTACCACCATCGGTTCTGCGGAAAGCCATAAGAAAGTTCTGGAAAACCCGGATTTGATATCTCAAAAAGTATTAGCAAAGGGACTGGATGCGGGCACAGCATACGAAATTCTCTCCATAGATATTGCTGATGTGGATGTGGGTAAGAATATCGGAGCAGAATTACAACAGAGACGGGCAGAGGCTGACCTGCAGATAGCCAAAGCTAAGGCTGAAGAGAGAAGAGCAATGGCTGTGGCTCGGGAGCAAGAGATGAAAGCTCTTGTCCAGGAGATGAGAGCAAAGGTTGTGGAAGCTGAAGCTGAAATTCCCAGAGCAATGGCTTACGCTTTCAAAGAGGGTCGTTTAGGAGTTATGGATTACTATAATATTAAGAATGTTCAAGCAGATACAAAAATGAGGGATTCTCTGGCAGGAAGACCGGAAAAGAAAGAAAAGAAATAGCTCGAGAACAGTATCGCCTGTCATTGCGAGTCCCGATTAAAAATCGGGAAAAGGAGCGTGGTCCCGATGAATCGGGACTTCACGTCCTTCGCAATGACAGCGCTTTGCTGTTACATTTCCCTCGTATGGAGTCGATATGGAAGGTATAGAGGTAATCTTCTGGGTAGTTTTAGCACTGGTATGGTTAATATCAGGCAGTTTATTAAGGAAGAGGTCTCGCAGGGAAAAAGAACGTCTCCAAGAGGAAGAGGAGGCTTATGCAGAACCTAAAGAGGAGACAGTGGGAATGTTTCCCGAAGAAGAGTTAAGTGAAGTTTTTGAGGTCTTGAGAGGTGAAGAAAAAAGCATTCCTGTTAGTGAACAGCCTCCCATTGTTCTCCCTCCAGTGGAAGAACCAGAAGTTACTGAGACTATGGAAGTAAAAAAATTACCCGAGAGAGAAGTTAGAGTGCCTCCTGTTCTCGAACCGAGTCCTGAAGAGGAAGAACTGGAAATCGAGTTAGAGGATTTAGAAACCCTGGGACGGGGGATACTCATCTCTGAGATTCTCGGCCCTCCCAGGGCTAAAAAGCCGTTCAGGAGGATTCTCTGAGGATTATAATTTTCCCTGAATTGTTAGATGAAAAATAAGAGCGAACCAACCCAAAAGGATAAGAGCAGGCTGAGAATGTCGGTCATTATCTTTTTGGGTTTTTGTGTTTGATGGACTGCAAATCCCTCGTAACGGATTGTTAGCTGGGAAATTGAAGGAGGCTTTGAGTGCATATTCCTCTGGTTGATTTAAAACGTCAGTACTTGTCGATTAAAAAAGAAATCGATGAGGCTATTCAAAAAGTCATCGATAACAGTGCCTTTATTATGGGAGAAAATGTTGAAGGATTTGAGAATGAATTTGCAAAATTCTGTGGAATTAAATATGGAGTAGGGACAAGTTCGGGCACTACCGCTCTTCACCTGGCATTGGTAGCTTGCGGAGTAAAGCAAGGTGATGAAGTTATTACCGTTCCCTATACATTTATTGCTACAACGGAAGCAATATCTCATACTGCTGCGAAAGTCGTTTTCGTAGATATTGAGGATAGAAGTTATAATATGGATTCTGAGAAGATTGAACAGGCGATTACGGAAAAAACGAGAGCAATTATCCCCGTCCATCTATTTGGTCATCCTGCCGATATGGATAAGATTATGGAGATTGCTAAAAAGCACAATCTCATTGTAATTGAAGATGCTTGCCAGGCTCACGGTGCTGAGTATAAAGGGAAGAAGGTGGGAAGCCTGGGAGATATTGCCTGCTTCAGCTTCTATCCCGGAAAAAATTTGGGTGCCTACGGAGATGCAGGCATGGCGGTCAGTGATAATCAGGCATTAGTGGAAAAAATGAGATTATTGAGAAATCATGGTTACCAAAAAAAATATTACCACGAAATAGAAGGATATAATTATCGACTGGACGCAATCCAGGCTGCGATACTGCGAGTAAAGTTGAGACATCTTGAGGAATGGACGGAAAAAAGAAGAAAAAATGCCAAATTGTATGATGAATTACTCAAAGGGAGTGGAGTTAAAACTCCACTGGAAATGGAATATGCCAAGCACGTTTACCACCTTTATGTGATTGGAATAGAGAAGAGAGAGGAATTATACTTAAGGCTAAAGAAGAACGAGATTTCTACAGCCATCCATTATCCTCTACCTTTACACCTTCAACAAGCATACAGTTACCTTGGTTATAAAAAAGGCGATTTTCCTATCTCTGAAGCCTGCACGGAAAGATTGCTTTCTCTTCCCATGTTTCCCGAATTGACCGAGGATGAGATTAAAAAAATTGTGGAGATAATAAAGAAGAAAAATTGAAACAAATATACTGCTCCCCACAATGAGAATTTTGGAACAAGAATACGCAATTGGAGGGAAAAAACAATGAATGTAGCACTTATAGGTGCAGGATACTGGGGTCCCAACCTGGCCAGAGTCTTTTTTGAGCTGCCGGGCTGTAATCTCCATACAATTTGTGACAAGAAAAAAGAACGCCTCGATTCTATCAAAGCGTCTTTTCCGAATATAAACACAACCCAAGATTACAAGACCTTACTTGGAAATCCTGAGTTAGAAGCAATTGCCATAGTTACCGAAGCGCAACATCATTATGAGCTTGCCAAGGAATGCCTGCTTGCCGGTAAACATGTATTAGTGGAGAAGCCATTAGCTCTCAATAGTCACGAATGTGAAGACTTGATTGGCATTGCCAAAGCTAAAAATCGCATCCTCATGGTTGGACATCTGCTTGAACACCATCCTGGGATTCGTAAATTGAAAGAACTTATAGATAGCGGAGAAATAGGGAAGGTCTACTACATTTACTCACAGAGAGTAAATTTAGGGGAAATAAGGCGTTATGAAAATGCATTATGGAGTTTTGGCCCTCACGATGTATCGGTCATACTCTATCTTTTAGGAGAAGAACCAGAAAGTGTAAATGCCTTAGGGGAGTCTTATTTGCAAGAAAATATACAAGACGTCGTTTTTGTGAACCTACATTTTAAGGATAAAAGAATGGCTCAGGTTCATATTAGCTGGCTTGATCCACATAAGATTAGGAAGTTCACCATTGTAGGAAGTAAGAAGATGGTCGTGTTTGATGACATGGAAAGTTCTGAAAAGATTAAAATCTATGACAAAGGAGCCGATTCCCCGGGAAAATACGTCTCCTACGGAGATTCCATCACATTAAGGATTGGCGACATCAGTATCCCTAAGATAAATATGAAGGAGCCCCTTAAAATTGAATGCCAGCATTTCTTAGACTGCATCAGGGAGAATAAACGCCCCCTGAATGATGGAGCAGATGGTTTACGGGTAGTGCGTGTGTTGGAGGCGGCACAGAAGTCGATGGAGAATTACGGGACTTTAGTGAAATTGGAGGGATAAATGGGTCAAGAGGAAAAAAAAGATTATTTCGTGCACGAATCTGCATACGTAAATGAACCAGTTCAGATAGGAAAAGGCACCAAGATATGGCATTTTTCTCACATTATGAAGGGAGCACAGATTGGCGAAAATTGTAAAATTGGTCAAAATGTATATGTAGATACTAATGTGAAAATTGGAAACAACGTTAAGATTCAAAATAATGTCTCTGTGTATAAGAATGTCATTTTAGAAGACAGTGTTTTCTGCGGTCCGTCGATGGTGTTTATCAATGTGTTTAATCCTCGTTCTGATTATCCTCGTAGATTAGATGAATATGGGAGAACCTTAGTCAAACGAGGAGCAACCATTGGAGCCAATGCAACGATTCTCTGCGGTATTACCATAGGAATATATGGATTCATCGGAGCAGGGGCAGTGGTAACAAAAGACATCCCTGATTACGGATTGGTTTATGGTAATCCGGCAAGGATTCAAGGGTGGATGTGTGAATGTGGCACCAAATTGCAATTTACTGATAGTAAGGCAGAATGTCAAAAATGTCACAGGCGATATGAAAAAGAAGGAGAGCAAATAAAGAAAGTGAAGTGATTCTTCAGGTATAAGAATGGATTGTGGAAGGAGAAACTATGTATAAAGGAAAGGCAATAGCTGTGGTTGTACCAACTTATAATGAGGAGAAACTTATTGGCAGAGTTTTGGAAACTATGCCGGAATTCGTTGATAAGATAGTTATTGTAGATGATGTGAGTAAAGACAATACAGTGAGAGAAGTGAAGAAATTTGAGGAGGCTTTGGGTGGACGGTTAATTTTATTAGAGCGTAAGAAAAATCAGGGGGTTGGTGGAGCGATAGTTACTGGTTATAAATGGGCTAGAGATAACAATATGGATGTCACCGCGGTTATGGCAGGCGACGCTCAAATGGACCCGAAGGACCTTCCCCAATTACTTAATCCCGTAGTCGACGGCCAAGCCGATTACACAAAAGGTAATAGGCTGATTACCGGTGGTACATGGCACATGATGCCCAAAAAGAGATATCTGGGGAACGCTTTCCTTTCACTACTTACCAAAATTGTGTCCGGATATTGGCATGTGGCAGATTTTCAATGTGGCTATACTGCTATTTCTCTAAATGTTCTCAAGGTGGTAAACCTGGATAAAGTTTACAAGAGATTTGGTATGCCCAACGATTTTTTGGTCAGGTTGAATGTCCATTATTTTCGAGTAAAAGATGTGCCTGTCAGAGCTATTTACAATATTGGCGAGAAATCTGGTGTGAAATTGTGGAAAATTGCTTTCACACTTACCTTCTTGTTATTAAGGATGTTCTTTTGGAGAATGAAAGAAAAGTATATTATCAGAGATTTCCATCCTTTAGTTTTCTTCTATCTTTTAGGGATCCTGTGTACGACAATTGGGACGATTTTTGGATTCTATATGTTCTTTTATAGGCTATTTGTAGGTCGTATTGCAACCACTAGTGTTATTTTTGCGACTTTGTTGATTATTGCAGGATTGCAATTTCTTCTTTTTGCGATGTGGTTCGATATGGAATATAATAAGGACCTTAAGTGAATGGGCATAAGTTTTTTCACAGGCCGAGTAATTTATGGAATATATTTGATTTGCCGTTAAACTGCAGGGTTGAGGGTTTCCGGGCCCAAAGCCATTATAGGTGCAATTTTGCTAATTATAGGTATCCAGTTCCTTTTATTTGCTGCGCTATTCGATATGCATCAGGAAGAATAAGTGTTTATGAATGAATAATGGTAAAAAAAACTACAAGTTCAAGATTTGCATCTTAACCAGCGGATTTCCACGATATGAAGGAGATTTATCCGGTAATTTTATTTTATCTTTAACTAAAGAATTAATAAAACGAGGGTTAGGAGTATTTGTTCTCGCTCCACATGCCCCAAAGGTTAAGAGGTCCGAAGAATTAGATGGAATCAAAGTTCATAGGTTTCCTTATTTCTTTCCATTCGCATTACAAAAACTCTGCTACGGTTCCGGAATACCTGCCAATATCCGGCATAGTTTATTAGCCAAGCTTCAATTGCCTTTCTTTTTCTTTTTCCAATTATTTTCTCTGATCTGGCTTATAAAGAAAGAAAAAATAAATATTGTAAATTCCCATTGGATGGTCGCTCAGGGTTTAAATGGTGCGTTGGCCAAGAAAATTTTGGGAATACGCCATATAAGTACTGTTCATTCTGCTGGTTTATTTGCTCTCAAGAGGTTTCCCTTTGGAAGATACATCTCTCGATTTATCGTAAGAAATAGTGATCATATCATCACGGTAAGTTCTTTCGTAAAATCAAATTTAGATAAGTTAATAGGTTATAACACGAGAGCAATAGTTTGTCCTATGGGTATAGATATTAGTACTTTCATTCCAAAAGACCGGGTTAGCTTGAGAGAAAAATATAATATGAGGGAAAAATATATTTTACTTTTTGTCGGAAGATTGGTTGAAAAGAAAGGTGCAGAATATTTAATCGATGCAATGAGGATTGTTAGGAATGAATTACCAGACTTAAAATTGTTAATCGCAGGCACAGGAAATTTGGAAAGACGGCTGAAAGAGAAAGTGAAAAAGTCAAATCTTTTTTCATATGTCTCATTTTTAGGTGTCGTGAAGCACGAAGATTTGATTGATTATTACAATATTTGTGATTTATTAATTTTGCCCGCCATATTTGATAAATATGGCCATACCGAAACATTAGGGATGGTAATATTAGAAGCGATGTCCTGTGGAAAACCAGTAATCGCCAGCAATATCGGAGGCATACCTGAGTCGGTGAAAGACGGATACAATGGATTATTGACGATTCCCAAAAATCCCGCGGATATCGCCGATAAAATTGTAAAAGCTCTTACCCAATTTGACCTTGAAGAAATGGGCGAGAGAGCGCGTCGGACTGCCCGCAGATATAGCTGGGAAGAAATAAGCAAAAAATACAAAGAGGTTATGAAAGAAGTATCTATGGTGAATCGTAGAGTTAAAAAATGAATTGTTAACAGAGAAGATTTAAAATGTCCAAAACAGACGTTATTTTAGTATCACCTCCAAGTAGGACAAAAAGCCCACGGCCTCCTCTGGGACTGATGTATTTATCATCTTATCTTGAAAGAGAAGGAATTACAGCAGATATTGTAGACATCAAGGGTTATCCAGATAAAGAGATATTTGATAAAATCATAGAAAGTATTAAGAAAGCAAATCCTATTATGGTAGGTATTACTTGTCTGTCACCAGAGGTGGAAGAGGTTATATCCATAAGTAAAGAAATAAAGAAGAAAATTGATTGTTATGTTGTCGTAGGCGGGGTTCACCCAACAGTTTCTCCGCAAGATTTTTTAGGTAGCACAAGTCCTGTAGATTTTGTTGTTATAGGTGAAGGTGAACTTACACTTACTGAGCTATTAAAGACGGTCAAAAATGAACAAGACTTGTGGAATGTACCTGGAATAGCATGGTTTAATGATGATCAAATTGTTAGAACAAAAAGTCGCCTTCCTATAAATAATCTTGATGAACTTCCATTTCCTGCTTTTAAGAAAGTACCTATGAATTACTACACTTTTCCAAATATTTATGCAGTTAGAGGTATTTTACTTTCCGCATTCTTTATTTTTACAAGCAGGGGGTGTCCATTTAGATGTAAATTTTGTAGTAATAAAAGTGTTTTTGGAAGGAGAGTGAGACATAGAAGCGCAAAGAATGTGGTTGACGAAATTGAATATCTTGTGAATAATTATAGGATAGATGGTTTTTATATATATGATGATACCTTCACAATAAATAAACAACACGTCTTAAATATTTGTGAGGAATTGATATCAAGAAAATTAGATTTAATCTGGGGATGTGAAACGAGAACAGATCTAATTTCTGAAGAGATAATTAAAAAAATGAAACAAGCTGGATGTATTCAAATAGATTTTGGGGTGGAATCGGGCTCGCAAAGGATATTAGATATACTCAAAAAGGATATAACAGTATCACAAATTAAAAATGCATTTAATATCTGTCAAAAATTTCATATCAGACGATTTGCTAATTTTATGATCAATACGCCTGGAGAAACTGAGGAAGATATTCAAAAAACCATTAATCTAGCAAAAGAGTTAAATGCTACTTTAAATATTTTTAACGTTACGACTCCTTTCCCGGGTACGGATCTATACAAGGAGATTGAAACAAAATTGTCTCCAAAGGACTATTCGAAAATGGCATCTAAAATATCGTTTAAAGAATTTATTGAGTTTATTGAATCAAGATGTAAATTTTCACAGCATAATATAAATTTGGATGTGCTATTAACCGATTTATGGAAAGAATTTCCAAATGTACAAGACTTGTCATTTAGATTGAATAAAAGTTATGTTAAGGGAATTATTAAAGAACTACTGTTCGTAGTCGATATGAAGTATCTTAAAGTAATAAATAAAAGTAAACGAAAGAAAGAATATCTTAAATGGCTGATGGATATTATACTTAAGAAGGAGAAGCAATCAGGAAATAAACTATGAACAGGTTATAAAAGATGTCTGTCGTAAATCGTAAAGTTAAAAAGGATTTATCAAATAACCGATGAACAAAGTAAAGAATTTTTATGACAAATTTTATACAATTCAGAGAAGAATGACTAGGATTGAAGAGATGAAGCAAGATGTTAGAGTAAATGTACTTCGCGAATTTTTAAAAGGAGACGGTCGAAGATATAAAAAGATACTTATTGTTGGATGTGGTTCAGAGAAAGATCTATCAATTACAACGAAAAGAATAATAGCCATAGATATTTCTTGGGTCGCAATTAAAATAGCAAAGAAACAATTTGGGTATAATGAATATTTTGTTGCCGATGCCTGTGATCTGCCGTTTGCCAACAACTTCTTTGATTACGTTGTCTGTAGCGAAGTTATAGAACATGTTGTAGATTCCGATAAAATGTTATTCGAATTTCAACGAGTACTGTGTGAAAAGGGGACTCTAATTATTACAGTCCCGAATTGGTATAGTTTCTATGGAATGGTCAGAAAATTAGCTGAATTTATAACCAGACGTTCTGTAACTGCAGGGAACCAACCGATTGATAATTGGTATACTCCCGGGAAGTTAAAAATACAATTAAATCGCTATTTCAGGGTTGAAGAAATTCGTGGTATTTGGTATTATCCTCCGACGGGGAGAGGGGAGTATATGGTACCATCTTTTATAGTTTATCCGATTTTTAAATTATTTCAACCGATTGATTGGTTTTTGGGAAGGGTTTTACCGAACAATGGGCATATGTATGCAGTGAGATGTATTAAAGTTAGAAATGAATAAAATGGAATTCAGATGAAATGAAAGTTTTATTTGTATATGTAAATTTGATGCAGCAGGAAGATAATTCTTTGGGTAGAGTTTATATATTTGTCCGTTTCAAGGATCGTGACCTAAAAAAAGAGATTAATAATGAATAGAATTATTAAAGCTATCTTAAAAGTTATCGTTATTTTAGGGATATTTTATTTTTTGGGAAGGGCTCTGTATCGAAATTGGAGTCAAATTGATTTTAAGCAGTTACATTTTAATGTTCCTTTACTCATTGTTTCTATGTTTTTTCTCTTTGGATTTTTTCTCATGTTCGCCTTTGGATGGAAACTAATTCTTAAAGAACTTGGTGTTTCTTTACCATTTTTAAAAAGTCTTAAAATTATTTTTTATTCTCAGTTGGGGAAATATTTGCCAGGTAAAATTTGGACTTTCGCGGGGAGGATGTATTTATGTCAAAAAATAGGTATTTCCACTAGTAAGACCTTCATATCTATGGCACTGGAAATGGCATTAACGACAATAAGCGGTATCCTTATTTTCTTGGCGTCGCTTTTATTTAGTTCAAAGTTTAGAACGGATATAAATCCTTTCTTATTAGCAACTGTTGCTGTATTAGTTTTTGTGATTATTCATCCAAAGGTGCTGGTTAGGATCATAAATTTTTTCTTACGATTGATAAAAAAAGAACAAGTGAAGATAGAATTAAATTTCTCTCAAATATTGATGATAATGGCGTATTATTGTATCATCTGGCTTTGTTTTGGCATTGCTTTTTATTTTTTGATAAATTCAGTGACCTTTATCACTCCGTCTAAAATTCCAATCATCACCGGTTCATTTGCTATTGCTAGCACCATAGGTCTAATAGCCTTATTTGCGCCTGCTGGATTGGGAGTGAGAGAAGGGATTCTATCACTCTTATTGAGTAATTTTTTCCCGTTATCTTTAGCGATTTTGCTTTCGTTTTTATGTCGAATATGGGTTAGTGTTGGAGAACTCCTTGCGGCAGGAATTTCTACGAGGATTAAATTATGAAACTGGAAAGTAAAGAAAGGCGAAGTACACATGAGAGAATTTTCTGCGACTGGACGATTTTTTTTGCTATTTTCGTCATCTGGCTTTGGATTGTTTCTAAATATTATTATCCCCTTCATCCGGTCCGACTGAATTTTCTCAGTGAATTTTTTCGCTGGCGTATAGGACAAATCACTTCTCAACGATTGATGTTGCTTTTCGATTATCTCCTCTCGGTGGGCCTACTCTTGATGGTTATCGTCGTGGCATATTTCTTGGGTAAGAAGAGTCTTAAATGGCTAAAAATTGACTTTGGATTCTTATTAGAGGAAGTAGTCTTCTCAGTTGGTTTGGGCTTTGGTATTCTTGCGTATGCGACCTTTTTTCTGGGAATTTTAGGTTTATTGTACACCTCCCTCTTTTATGGCTTAGTTATTGTGATATTTGTATTTGCTATTAGCGAGATGATAAAATCACGAAGACAGATTAAAAAAACCAATCCCGCAGCCCCGCCTGGGACAAGGTTTAGTTTTGTGTATCTGCCGATATTGATTCTGCTTGGAATCTTTGTAACAGTGAATTTCATTATGTCTTTTACTCCAGAACTGTTTTACGATTCTTTAGTATGTCATCTGGGCGTGCCGAATTATTATGTCATCAAACATAAAATTCTCGAGATGCCTTATAGAGTGAGTTCCCATTATCCATCTAATATGCAGATGCTTTACACGATGGCACTTTTGCTAAAAGAAGAAGGACTCCCGAAACTACTCCATTTTTCCTCTGGGATACTATGTTTGGGCGCGATTTTCTCTTTTTCTAAAAGATATTTAAATCATCATGTAGGAATAATCGCCTGTGCCATTTTTTATTCAATTCCAATCCTGGCGATGAATTCGTGGGTAGCCGGAAACGATATAACCTTGTCTTACTTTTTTATTTTGTCTATATATGCTTTGATAAATTATTTCAGTTTAGAAACTTCTTCCGTGAATAATGGCAGAGGGTTTAAATGGTTCATTCTATCAGCGATTTTTTCTGGCATAGCAATGGGGAGTAAATATACGAGTGTGTTCACTTTTTTTGGAATAGTCGTCTTAATTTTCTGTTATGAGTATTTCAAAATGAAAAAGAAAATTCCTAAAGTTACAAAGCAAATCTTAATTTTTAGTGTGATAGTTGTTGCCATAATGTCTCCCTGGCTGATTAAGAATATGATACATACTGGAAATCCCGTTTATCCAGTTTTATATAAATGGTTTGGGGGTGAAAATCTAATCGTTCGTTCTGATAGTATAACAATGCCCAAGGGTTTACAGAGTTTAAAGTTGAAAGAGTTCTTCTTATCCCCCTGGACTCTCACAATGAAGGGGCAGGATAGTATGACATTCATCGGTCCTATGTTTTTACTCTTTGCACCCTTTGTTTTTTTGATAAAAAAGAAGAGAAATATTATTAATTATCTAATTTTGTCTTTCGTATTTTCGTATATTCTCTGGGGGATGGGTACTTTTAAATATCGTTACCTGCTACCTGCATTTTCCGCTCTAAGCATTGTCATAGCTTACGGGCTGGTGACCTTGTGTGAAAAGATTCCGAAATATTTGGGGAAATTGATACCCATTGTTTTTGCCATTTTTTTGGGGACGAATTTATGTTCTATCCTGATGATAATGCATTTTTCTTATAATCCTTTTAACGTATTAACCGGTTTAGAAACAAGGGACCATTATTTATCTTTAACCCGTCCGGGATATCCTTATCCTTCGTATAAAGCGTATAAATATATCAATGAAAATTTACCTTTAGATGCTAAGATAATGATTATTGGAGAGGCGAAGATCCATTATATTAAGAGGGATTTCATCTCCAACAACGTTCATAATCTTACTCCAGTAGTGGAGTGGACTAAAATGTCGAAGAATGGTGATGAATTATATAAAAAAATTAGAGAAGAAAAAATTACCCATATATTGATAAATACGTTTGAGGCCACTCGAACCATCTCTTACGGTTATCTTAACTGGAATGAAGAAGAAATCAAAATTTTCGATCGATTCTGGCAAAAATACGTAGAAGAAATTTATGCTGGGTATTACGGAGTTCATTTATTGAAGATTCTCTCGCCAGAAGAATCCCTTAAACCCCATCGCGTCCCAAAGAATTATCTGTATGACCTATTTTATCAGCAGAAAGCGGATGAAATCAAAAAGGAAAAGGTGAAAGAGCGAATTATAGCCTATAAAAATATTCTTAAAAAAAATCCTGAGGCAATACCTATTCGGCAAAAACTTGGCGAAATTTATTTTCAAAAAGGTATGTGGGATGAGGCCGTTGAGCAATATCAGGCACTTTTGAGATTGGGGCTGAATGTTTATACGCAGTTGGGGTATCTATATGCACAGAAGAAGGATTATGATAGGGCAATAAATATGTTCCAGGGGGCACTAAAAATAAATCCGGATTCTGCAGAAATCCATAGAAACTTGTCTATTCTTTATTTATCTAAAGGTGACAGGAAACGAGCGATTGATGAAATAAATAAAGCCATTGAGATTGACCCGGGAAAGCAAGAATATCAAAATGTCTTAAACAGTATAAGAAAATAGGACATCAAAAAATTAAAAGTCTTTAGTTCTTGACACTAACCTCGGGGATGGTACGCTTGACAAAGTGAAGTTTTTTATGTTATATTGCTGTATTAGCACTCCCTCGTTAAGAGTGCTAATTTTGGGGTGAGCGATGAATATGAACGATTTTAAGGAGCGAAAAAAGAAGATCCTGCAAGTGGTAATTCGCCACTATGTCAGAACAGCAAGACCTGCGGCTTCCGGGATGATTGTTAGGGATTACGATTTTCCTTTTAGTTCTGCTACTGTGCGTAATGTTCTGGCAGAGCTGGAAGAAGAGGGATATTTGACTCATCCCTATACTTCGGCAGGTCGAATTCCCACAGATAAGGGTTACCGTTTTTATGTGGATCGTCTGATGGAGGCGCAGAAGTTAACTCAGGAGGAGGAAAGGCACATCGCGAGGGAATATAGAGCTAAGAGAAGAGGACTGGAAGAGGTCATGCGGCAGACGAGCAAGATGTTATCTCTTATTTCTCACCAGGCTGGTTTTATATTGACTCCTACGTTGGACAGGAATTTCCTTAAGCATATTGAGTTGGTCGCCTTAGGAGGGAAGAGGATATTGGCTGTTCTTGTCATTCAGGCGGGGTTGATCAGACATAAGACTATCCAACTTAACTATGACTTGAAACGGAGTCAACTATATAGAATTTCTAAAATATTAAACGAAAAACTCTCTGGTTTGCCCTTATCTCAAATGAGAGAAGAGATGAATAGGATAATTGAACAGGAATCTAATAAATACCTAGGTTTACTGCAAACTGCAAAGGGCTTGATAGGCCAAGCTTTCACTTCTGAAGAGTCTGAGATATATCTGGAAGGTTCGGCTAATATTTTGGCTTCTGTTAAAGAAGACTTATATGATTACGCAGGGGTGGGGTCTGTCTTTCGGGCTATAGAAGAGAAAAGGATTATTCTTGATATTGTAAGAAGACTTGTCCAGAGTGAGGGTGTAAAAGTGCTAATTGGAAAAGAGAATTTATATCCCGAATTGAAGGATTTCAGTGTAGTGAGTTCTACCTATAAGTCTGGAAATAGGGTAGTAGGCGCATTAGGGATAATCGGGCCTAAGAGGATGGAGTATCCCAAGATGGTCGCTTTAGTCGATTTCGTAGCCAAAGTTGTTAATAATATATTAAACTCAGAAGGAGGATAACCATATAATGAAATGTGAAGAAAAGCCTTCCCAACCGGCAATAGATTCCCAATTGGAAAATAAACTGAGCGAACTGGAGATATTGAGACAGTCGTTTGAAGAGAAAAAGAAATTAGCTGATAGCTACTATGACCAGCTTTTGAGGCTTAAGGCGGAGTTCGACAACTATCGAAAGAGGATAGAAAAAGAGAAGGAAGAATTGGTTGAGTTTGGTAAACAGGAACTGGTGGTTAAGCTCCTTAATATACTGGACAGTTTGGACCTCGCTCTACATTCGACTAAAGATGGGAAAAATGAAGATAAATCGATTAGAGAAGGAGTAAAGTTAATTCATAAACAGTTTAAAGAGGTATTGGAAAAGGAAGGGTTAAAGAAATTGAAGGTTCAGGGAGAAAAGTTTAACCCAAACTTACATCATGCGGTTGAGTATCAAGAATCGGATAAGCATAAGGATAATGAGATACTAAAGGAGATACGTCCTGGTTACCTTCTTCATGAGAGAGTTATAAGGCCGGCAATGGTAGTAGTAGCCAAGGCTAAAAAACAAGATAAATAACTGAGAATTTGGAGTGTAATTTGTAGGGGCTCAATTTATTGAGCCCGTTTTTACTCAAATTCTAAAGGAGGTTAGTAAATGACAAAGATAATAGGCATTGATTTGGGAACTTCCAATTCTGCAGCAGCAGTTATGCTGGGAGGAAAACCTACAATTATTCCCAGTGCCGAAGGCACTACCCTGGGGGGGAAGGCTTTCCCTTCTTATGTTGCTTTTACAAAGGATGGACAGCGACTTGTAGGAGAGCCTGCCAGGAGACAAGCGGTCTCCAATCCTGAAGGAACAGTGCTGGCGGCAAAGAGAAAGATGGGTACTGACTATAAGTATAAAATTTTGGGAAAGGAGTATACTCCTCAGGAGATATCCGCGTTCATCCTGCAGAAGATAAGAGAGGATGCAGAAGCATTTGTGGGCGAAAAAATAGAGAAGGCGATAATTACCTGCCCTGCCTATTTTAATGATAATCAGAGACAGGCCACAAAGGATGCCGGTAGAATTGCCGGATTAGATGTAGTGAGGATTATCAATGAACCAACAGCAGCCTCTTTAGCCTATGGAATAGACAAGGCGGGAAATGAGCAGAAGATTATGGTCTTTGACTTTGGAGGAGGAACTCTCGACGTTACCATTCTGGATATGTACTTTGATAAAGCAGAAAAGATCAGTGGCTTTCATGTGGAGGCAACTTCTGGAGATACCCAGCTCGGCGGGACGGATATGGATAATACTCTAATTGATTATTTAGCAGAGGAGTTTAAGAAGGAAACGGGCATAGATGTGAGAAACGACAAAATGGCTTTTCACCGGCTAAGAGAGGCAGCAGAAAAGGCAAAGATTGAGCTTTCCACTACCCTTACCACAGAAATTAACCTTCCCTTTATTACTGCTGATGCTACTGGACCAAAACACCTGATAAAGAGCCTAAGTAGAGCGAAGTTAGAAGAGCTGGTTACCCCTACTGTGGAGAAGTGCCGGGACTCAGTAGACCAAGCCCTCAAAGATGCCAAGACTACTCCTGACGGAATTAACCGCATAATTCTGGTGGGGGGACCTACAAGGATGCCCATTGTTCAGCGCTTTATGGAGAACCTCATCGGGAAAAAGGTTGAGAGAGGTGTTGACCCTATGGAATGCGTAGCTATGGGCGCTGCCATCCAGGCTGGCGTAGTTACCGGAGATGTTAAGGAAATCCAGCTCTTGGACGTAACACCACTTTCCCTGGGAATAGAGACATTAGGAAGAATATTCACCAAACTGATTGAAAAGAATACTACCATTCCTACTAAGAGGAGTCAAATCTTCTCCACTGCAGCAGATAACCAACCCGCAGTAGACGTCCATGTCTTGCAGGGAGAACGCCCTATGGCCAGGGATAATACTGAACTGGGGACATTTCAGCTTGTAGGTATTCCCCCTGCCCCTCGTGGGATACCACAGATTGAGGTAACTTTTGATATAGATGTAAATGGTATCCTTCATGTAACTGCAAAAGATATGGGAACAGGGAAAGAACAGAGCATGAAGATTACTGCTCCTATGAAACTCTCTGAGGAAGAGATAGAAAAGATGGTTAAGGAAGCGGGGAAATTTGCCGGTGAGGATAAGAAGCGAAAAGAGGAAGCTGAGCTGAGAAATCAGGCGGATACAGTGGTCTATTCCACAGAGAAGTCATTGAAGGAGTATGGAGATAAAGTTTCCCAAGAGGAGAGAGAAAAAATAGAGAAAACCTTGAAAGCGGCGAAGGAGGCTTTGGCAGGAAATGACCTGGAAAAGATAAAAAAGACTCAGGAGGAACTTAACAAGGCTTCCCATAAATTAGCTGAGGAAGTCTATAAAGAGGCAGCGAAAAAGAGAGAAGCAAAGCCAAAAGAAGAAAAAGAGACAAAGAAAGAGGAGAAAAAAGAAGAAAAGAAGAAAGAAGATGTGATTGAGGCTGAATACGAAGAAAAAGACGAAGGCGAGGAAAAGAAAAATTGAAAATGTGCCTATAATTATATTTTTGCACGGTTAAAACCGTGCCTACAAAACCATTGTAGGCACAGATTCAATCTGTGCAGGATAACAGAATCATTGTAGGCACAGATTCAATCTGTGCAGAGGTAGAAGAATTTGGCTAAGAGGGATTACTATGAGGTCTTGGGTATAGGCAGGGATGTCTCTCGGGATGAGATAAAGAAGGCATTTCGTAGTTTGGCTTTTCAGTATCATCCTGATAGAGTTACTCCGGAGAAGAAGAAAGAAGCAGAGGAGAAGTTTAAAGAGATATCCGAGGCATATGCTGTGCTTTCTGATCCCAAGAAGAAAGTCCAGTACGACCAGTTTGGCCATGCTGGAATTGATGCCAGTTACACTTATGAAGATATTTTCCGTGGGGCAGATTTTAGGGGCTTTGAGGATATTTTGCGTGGTTTCGGCTCTGGAGAGTCGGTCTTTGGCGACCTTTTCGATTTCTTTGGCGTAGGCAGAGGTAGGAGGAGAAGGGCAACCAGAGGTGCAGACCTCGAATATACTCAGAGTATAACCCTGGAAGAGGCAGCCACAGGGACAGAGAAAGAGATCGGGATTTTCCATACGGTAACCTGTTCCCAATGTGCAGGGACTGGCGCCAAGCCGGGAACAGGAAGGAAGACTTGTCCCCAGTGCCAGGGTACAGGGCAGCTCAGTTATGGCCGGGGAGGATTCTTTACTTTTAGTTTTTCTCAGACCTGTAGTCGTTGTGGTGGCTCAGGTGAAGTCATTGACACACCCTGTGCGGTATGTAATGGCAGAGGCAAAGTTAAAAAGAGTTCTTCTATTTCTTTAAAAATTCCCCCAGGAGTGGATACGGGAATAAGCATAAGGGTGAGGGGAAAAGGCGAAGCCGGAGAACTGGGTGGTCCCAGTGGAGACCTCTATGTGGTAATCCATGTAAAGCCCCATAAGACTTTTGAGCGTGAAGGAAACGACCTGTATATAGAGGTTCCCATACTGTTTACTATAGCTTGCCTTGGTGGCGAGGTCGAAGTTCCCACTCTAAAAAGTAGTGTAAAAATGCGTGTTCCTCCGGGCACACCTACAGATAAAGTATTTAAACTTAAGGGAAAAGGGATGCCCAACATTCATGGTAGAGGTCAGGGGGATGAGTATGTAAAAGTGATTGTCCAGGTGCCCAGTAAGCTCACCTCTGAGCAGAAGAAATTGCTGGAAGAGTTCCGACGTCTGGAACGTGAACATAGTAAAGGAATTTTCAAGAAGATGTTCAGGCAATGAAATGTCCCAGAGTTATAAAGCCTGAATCTTCAAACTTATTACTTTTTAACGGGGTGTTTAGCAATGCCCCATTTTTTTGTATCACCAAAAGATATAAAGGGTAACGAAGTTCTGATTACCGGCAATGAAGCGAAGCATATTATAACTGTCCTCAGAAAGAGGGAAGGGGATAAGATAGATATATTTGACGGGAATGGGAATGAATTCAGAGTGAGGATTTTGGAGATAGATAGATCTGCAGGGCTTCCCAGAGTAAAAGCAGAGATAATTACCCAAAAAAGAAGGGAAACAGAGCCGAAACTCAAGATAACCCTCTTCCAGTCGATTCCTAAGGGGAATAGGCTCGACTTCGTTATTCAGAAGTCTACGGAGATAGGTATTTCAGAAATAGTGCCCATAACTACTGAAAGAACGATAGTAAGACTCGATTGTAAGAGGATTAAACAGAGAGTTCTTCGCTGGCAGAAGATTGCCCGGGAAGCGGCAAAACAATCGAGGAGAAGCGCCATACCCAAAGTGTGTCCTGTTTTAGATTTCTCCCAGGCATTGAAGGAATTTTCAGCGAAAAAGCCCTGGATGGGCATAATCGCCTGGGAAATGGAAGAGAAAAACCACTTAAGAAAGGTGCTGAGAAGTAGTGTAGGGGGTGGAATTTCCCGGTTACCTCTGGCTATATTTATTGGTCCTGAAGGTGGGTTTACTCCAGAGGAGGTGGAAGAGGCAAGGAGAGCGGGAGTGGTCCCGGTCAGTTTGGGCTCCAGGATACTGCGCAGCGAAACTGCGGGACTGGTTGTTGCCATAGTAGCCCTTTACGAATCACGAGACTTGGGCTGATTGAGTGGCTCTTATCAGGGGAGGGGAAGAACAGTAAACTTAAAGTATTTTCTTAAGTTTTATATGATATGAAAAGTATAAATATTCATTAAGCTTTTGACAAATTTTTAAAGTAATTTATGAACTTTAATTATGGTGTTTTGAAAGGAGAAAAGAATGGTTAAACTTCAAAAGGAGCCTAAATTGAATAGTCCTTATCTGGTTGCAGCATGGCCGGGCATGGGAAATGTGGCGTTAAAAGCAGTCACTTATTTGAGGGAGAAGTTGAGAGCAGAGGAATTCGGAGAGATTGAAGCTGGCGCATTCTTCCACCCCGTGAATGCCTCTATCCAGGGTAATATCATAGAAATACCGAAATTTCCCAAGAGCAAGTTCTACTACTGGAAAGACAGTAGGTCTCCGCATGACTTGGTAATCTTTTTAGGCGAAGCTCAACCTTCCCCGGAAAAAGAGTATGAATTTGCTTGTGAAATTTTGGATTTAGCAGGAAAGTTTGGGGTGGAAAGAGTGTATACTTTTGCAGCCATGCCTTCGGTTATGGAACATACCAACGAGCCCAAAGTTTGGGGAGTGGTAACTCATCCTTCCCTGGCAGAGGATTTAAGAGATTACGGGGTCTCTTTGATGAACGAGGGGCAAATCAGCGGGATGAATGGGTTATTATTAGCAGTAGCCAAGGAGAGGGGATTTCAAGGCATCTGCTTGTTAGGTGAACTTCCCTACTATACTATCCAGATAGAGAATCCTAAATCCTCTAAGGCAGTTTTGGAAATCCTATGTAAAATGCTGGGAATGGAAGTAGACACTTCAGAGCTCGATTACCAGGCAAAGCAAATAGAGGGGGGGATTGAAAAATTTGTCGATTACTTTAAGCTCCATGGAGTGCATGAGCCAAAAAAACCAATAAGCGACGAGGAAATTGAGAAAATAAAGGAAGGCCTTAACGCCCACACCAGGATCCCAGATTCTGCTAAAGAGAAAATCCAAAAACTCTTCCAGGAAGCAAAAAAAGACATCTCCAGGGCAAGAGAATTAAAAGTAGAACTGGACAGATGGGATATATATAGGCAGTATGAAGATAAGTTCCTTGACCTGTTCAAGAAAGGTCACCATTAATTATTGGCGCCCCAATTAACTTGGTCTTTTGGAGTGTCAAACGAAAGTTTGACAAGGGTATCCCGACTTGTCGGGACGCTTTACACTCCAAAATTACTTAAAATGAAACGTAAGAGTGTTGCTACATATACTGTGGGATGTAAAGTTAACCAGTATGAGACAGCCCTTATTGAAGAAGAGTTAGCAGAGAGAGGGTTTAGGATAGTTCCCTTTTCTCAGACTGCCGATTATTATCTGATTAACACTTGCACCGTTACCCTGAGGACTGACCAGAAGTGCCGTGAGTATATCCGTTCTGCTCTCAAGAGAAACCGCAGGGCAAAAATAGTGGTTACAGGATGTTATGCCCAGAGGAGCCCCCAGGAGTTAAAAAGAATTTCTCCTCAATGTCAGGTCTTTGATAACTACCAGAAGAGGCATATTGCAGAATATTTAGCAAAAGAAGCTTTTGCAATAGAAGAGACCAGAGAATCTTCCAAAAAGCTTAAATTGATAAGCAAGTTTCCTCACCACACTCGCGCCTTTGTAAAGATTCAGGATGGCTGCAGGTCTTTCTGTTCCTACTGCATCATTCCCTATGTGAGAAAGGAGGTTTCCTCCAGACCCATTAGTGAGGTGTTAAACGAAGTCTCAAGGCTTGTAGATTCCGGGTATAAAGAGATTGTCCTTTGCGGCATCAATTTGGGGAGTTATCACCAGCTCATTCCTCTTCTGGGGAAGCTCGACTGTTTACCGGGGCTAGAGAGAATAAGAATTAGTTCGATTGAGCCTTTGCATATTAATGAAGAACTTATTGGAGCAATGAAGTCTCTTTCCAAAATATGCCACCATCTCCATATTCCCCTGCAGAGTGGCGATGACCATATGTTAAAGCTGATGAATCGGAAATATACGACTCAGGATTATCAAAAGATTTTGGAAATGGTGCGTAAGAGTATCCCTGATGTGGGGATTTCCACTGATTTGATTGTGGGATTTCCTGGTGAAACAGAGCGAAGATTTTACAATACTTATGATTTTGTGAACAAAATGGGTTTCTCTAAGATGCACATATTCAGGTTCTCTCCCAGGCCGGGCACTCTGGCCAGTAGATTACCCGGGAAAGTCTCTGCTTCTGAAATGAGATGGCGCAGCAGGATGCTCGATAATTTAGAGAAAGAGCTAAGAGAAAAATTTTACCGGGAGTATTTGAACAAAGAGCTAGTGGTTCTCTTTGAAAGAAAAATGCGGGGAAAAAGGGAGAACGGAAAAGCCTTCCATTCTGGTTTCTCCAGTAACTACATCAGAGTCCTCGCCCCGGCAAGCGAGGATGAGTTGAATAGGCTGATTTCTGTCAAGATTAACGATGTAAACTGTGAATTTGCCATAGGAGAGATTCTACATTGAGGGAAGATATAAGGAACTTTTCCATTATTGCCCATATAGACCATGGGAAGTCTACTCTTGCCGACAGGATTTTAGAGTTTACCAAGGCGGTAAGCGCCAGGGAGATGAGAGACCAGGTTCTGGACGATATGGACCTGGAGAGGGAGAAAGGAATTACCATAAAGGCAAAAGCGATCAGACTCGACTATGTTGCCAGTGATGGTAAGAAATATATTCTGAATCTAATTGATACCCCGGGACATGTCGATTTCACCTATGAAGTGGCACGGAGTCTTGTTGCTTGTGAAGGGACTCTTCTGGTTGTTGATGCTTGCCAGGGAGTTGAGGCCCAAACTCTGGCAAACGCCTATCTGGCCAAGGAAAATAATCTAAAGATTATTCCGGTGATAAATAAAATCGATTTACCAAATGCAGATATATTGAGTGTGAAACGTCAAATTATGGAGATTATGAATGTGGATGAGGAGGCAATTCTTGAGACAAGCGCTAAGTTGGGAAAAGGGATAAAAGAGGTGCTGGAAGCGATTGTTCACCAGATACCTCCTCCTCGTGGCTCTCCTGATGAACCACTTTCTGCACTGGTCTTCGACTCGGTCTTCGATCCTTACCGGGGGGCAGTTATCTATGTAAGAGTATTCGATGGTACCTTACGACAGGGAATGAAAATAAAGATGATGTCTACAGGAAAAGTTTTTGAAGTTAATGAACTGGGCGTGTTCCATCTAAAAATGGTATCTGCTCCCAGCCTTAAGGCTGGCGAAGTGGGGTATCTGGTTGCCGGTATAAAAGATATACATAGTGTGAAAATTGGAGATACAATTATTGATCCATCAGGGCCAAAAACAAAGCCTTACGGCAGGTTAAAGGAAGTGAAGCCTTTTGTCTTTTGCGGGCTCTACCCTGTTGATAGTGGAGATTACGAACGCTTGATAAAAGCTCTAGAGAGGCTCAGGCTAAACGATGCCTCATTTGAGTACCAGGCAGAGGATTCAGTGCTTGGCTATGGCTTTCGCTGTGGATTCTTGGGACTTCTGCACATGGATATAATCAGGGAGCGCCTGGAGAGAGAATATAACCTGGCTCTGGTTATCACTGCTCCCAATGTAGTTTACCGGATAAAGAAGGTTAAGGGAGGAAAGAAAAAGAAAAAGGTTTCCCCAGAGGAAGAAGGTGAGATAATCTATATAAATAATCCAGCCGACTTTCCCCCAGAAAGTGAGATTGCCGAGATTGCCGAACCTTTCGTCAGGGTGACCATTATTTTGCCCGGTGAATTTTTAGGGGGAGTAATGAAACTTATGGAGAAGAGAAGGGCAAAATTTATTTCTATGAAATATATAAATCCTCAAAGAGTAATTTTGAATTACGAATTGCCCCTTGCGGAAATGATAGCCGGTTTCTATGACCGGTTGAAGTCAGTCAGCCATGGATTTGCTTCTCTCGATTATCAGCATATCGATTATAAAGCAGGAGATCTGGCGAAATTGGTGATACTGATAAATTACCAACCGGTGGAGGCCCTTTCTGTAATTCTTCCCCGAGAAAAGGCACATTATCGAGCACAGAAAATTGCTAAGGAGTTAAAGGAAGTAATTCCCAGACAGCAGATTCCTGTGCCCATTCAAGCCAAAATCGAAAATAAAATCATTGCTCGGGAAACGATTAGAGCTTTCCGCAAGGATGTAACTGCCAAGTTATACGGCGGAGATATTACCAGAAAGAGGAAGCTTCTGGAAAAACAGAAGGAAGGCAAGAAAAAAATGAAGAGACTAGGAAAAGTAGACGTTCCCCAGGAAGCATTCCTGACATTCTTGAAATTTAATGAGGAGGAGTAAGGAAATGGTGTCCATTTTGTATTATCTAAGTACTGGTATAACAATTGTAGTTGTACTTTTTATCTTCTTTAAGTTACCGGAAATGCAGACCGAGCTCAAAATGTTAATCGTTGCCGGAATTTTGGGTGTGGAGACTTTATTGCTTAGGTGGATTACCAAAAGGGCAAAGGAGAAGTTCCTAAATAAAGTTAACATGACCAAAGAGTGGGTGAACACCGGGCTTGTAGCAGTGGTATTAGCATGGGTAATAATGTCTTTTATTATTCAGGCATTTAAGATACCCTCTGGTTCTATGATGGATACATTTAAGATTGGCGACCATATTTTTGTAGCAAAATTTATTTACGGAGTCCATATTCCTTTTAGTAAGAAATACATCTTTCCCCTTCAGGAGCCCAAGCGAAAAGAAATAATCGTATTTCAGTTTCCCCTTGACCCCAAGAAGGATTTCATTAAGCGATGTATCGGAGTCCCTGGCGATACAATTGAGATAAAAGATAAGAAAGTCTATGTTAATGGTGAACTACAGGAGGAAGAATACGCTATTTATACAGATGAAAAGGTTTATCCCAACTCTAGGCAGATGCCTCTTATGTATAGGAACCGTGACAATCTTGGCCCCCTTGTTGTTCCGGAAGATTTCTACTTTGTGATGGGTGACAACCGCGACCACAGTTATGATAGCCGTTTCTGGGGTCCCTTAGAGAGAGGGCGTATTAAAGGAAAAGCGCTTTTCTTATACTGGCCACCAAAGAGGGTGAGGGTAATCAGATAAAAAGGGGACAGGCTACTTTTTCTCGTTCCTTTGTTACCTTTTTCCCGGTCTTTCCAAGTTGAATGGACATTACAACCATATGAAAATAGTTTGGCATTAAACAAAGCTCTCAACTAGACCTCCTGCAATCCTCGACATCTGCTAATTTCCCGATCAAAAAGTAGCCTGTCCCCTTTTTTTAAAAATATACTTGACAAAAAAAGTAATATATATTATAATTTATAAAAACATTCTTAACCAAAAGAGTCAAGTTTTTAACAATAATAAACTTTCTGGGCAACTGGTGAGAGATGAAGAAGATAAGCGGTTTAAAATGCAGGGAATGTGGAAGGAAATACCAGGCAAAGGCAATTTACGTCTGTGAGTTCTGCTTTGGTCCTTTGGAAGTAGACTATAATTATGAACAGATTAAAGCGCATATTTCCCAAGAGAAGATAAAAACAGGTCCGAATTCCGAGTGGCGATACTGGGATTTATTGCCTGTAGAGACAAAAAGTGTTATCAGCCTGGGGGAAGGATTCACTCCCCTTTTACCTGCCAGGAATTTAGGGAAATTGTTGGGTTTAGAAAAGTTGTATATAAAAAATGATGCAGTGAATCCCACCTATTCTTTTAAGGATAGGGTAGTTTCCGTAGCCATAACCAGAGCCGTAGAGTTGGGGTTTGATACTATAGCCTGCGCCTCCACAGGGAATTTAGCCTGTTCTGTGGCAGCTTATGGCGCTTATGCAGGGATAAAGGCTTTCGTGTTTATTCCCATAGACCTGGAAAAAGGTAAAATCATAGGAACGGGTATATATCAACCCAACTTAATTGGCGTAGAGGGAAACTATGACCAGGTAAATCGCCTCTGCAGTGAAATCGCAGATAGTTTCCCCTGGGCTTTTGTCAACATAAACATTCGGCCTTATTATGCAGAAGGTTCGAAGACTTTGGGTTTTGAAGTTGCTGAACAGCTTGGTTGGAAGGCTCCTGACCATGTGGTTATTCCTCTGGCTTCTGGCTGCCTGATGACAAAAATATATAAAGGGTTGAAAGAATTCAATATGCTGGGATTGATTGGAAAAGTTAGAACGAAATTTTCCGGAGCTCAACCAGAGGGTTGTTCGCCGATTGTTACTGCATATAAGGAAAATTCAGAGATTGTTAAACCAATCAAGCCGAACACTATTGCCAAGTCTTTAGCTATTGGGAATCCGGCTGATGGCTACTATGCCTGGAAGACAATGAAGGAAACTGGGGGATTTGCTGAAACGGTAAATGATGAAGAAATTATAGAGGGAATTAAACTTCTAGCGGAGACTGAGGGAATATTTACTGAAACTGCTGGCGGCGTGACTGTGGGGGTTTTGAAAAAGTTGGCTCAAACAGGGAGAATTAAAAAGGATGAGTTAACTGTTGCTTTCATAACCGGTAATGGTCTTAAAACCCAAGAAGCAGTCTCGGAAGCGGTGAGTAGACCGAAAAAGATTGCCCCCACTCTTAAAGCATTTACAGAAGAGTTTCCATGGATAAAAAGATAGCTATATATGAATGAAAAATCGAATGGACACGAATATTTCATGAGAGATGTAAGGAGGAAAAGATGACTACAAGTATTAAAATTCCTGCACCTTTAAGGAAACTGACTGGAAACCAGGCAGTGGTAGAAACAGAGGCAGAGACCCTAATCGATTTAATCTCCGATCTGGATAAGAAATATCCGGGCATAAAGGAGAGAATCTACGATGGTAAAGAGATTCGTCGCTTCATTAACGTCTTTGTTAATGGAGAGGATGTTCGTTTTAAAGACGGAATTAAAACCAAAATCACCAAGGGTAGTGAAGTTTCCATAGTTCCAGCAATAGCTGGTGGATAAGGACTTGTAATGAGAAGGGAGGTTACCATGCCTAAAAGACAACTCGATTTGATTTTTCCAGAAGAGATGATTAAGGAGCCGGTTATCTGGGAAATGTCCAAGAAATTTGATGTTATCTTTAACATCAGGCGAGCAAGGGTTACTGAAACTACAGGAGAGCTGGTTATCGAACTGGATGGCGAAGATGGGACTTTGGATAAGGCAGTAGAGTGGCTCAGAAAGAAAGGCATAAAAGTTAAACCGGTTACTCACGACGTATTAGAGTGAGGGGCTAGTGGGAGTATAAGGAAATGCAGGCAAATTTAAACCGCTACTCGAGACAGATTCTATTTTCTGAAATTGGCGAGGAAGGTCAAAAGAAGCTCAGAGATAGCAAGGTCGTTCTGGCTGGCTGTGGCGCTCTGGGAACAGTGATTGCCAATAACTTGGTGCGTGCAGGAATAGGAGAATTGAAAATAATTGACCGGGACTTCGTGGAATTGAACAATTTGCAGCGTCAAATTCTCTTTGATGAAGAGGATGTAAAAAGAAATATTCCTAAGGCAATTGCCGCAGTGGAGAAATTGAAAAAAATTAATTCCCAGGTGAAGTTGGAAGCTGTGGTTGCTGATGTTAATTTCACCAATGTTGAGGCTGTTGTTGAAGGTGCCAAACTTTTAGTGGATGGAACGGATAATTTTGAGGTAAGATTCCTGTTGAATGACGCCTGTGTAAAAGCAGACATTCCCTGGATTTATGGTTCCTGTGTAGGTTCCTATGGGTTGACGATGAATATTATTCCCGGTAAGACTCCCTGTTTCCGTTGTCTTTTTGAGACGGCTCCTTTACCCGGGATGGCTCCTACCTGTGACACAGCAGGAGTAATAAACCCGATTGTTAATATTATTGCTGCCATTGAGACAGCAGAAGCAATTAAATATCTAACGGGTAAATTTGAAGCGTTAAACAAGGATTTGATTACAATTGATATCTGGGAAGGCTCTTTTGAGAAGTTTAACATCGCTGATAGAAGGGATAAATTCGACTGTCCTTGCTGTAAACAGAGAAAGTTTGAATTCTTAGAGGCTAAACAAGGTTCATCGATAACCTCCCTTTGCGGAAGAAATGCAGTACAGATAACCCAGAAATCTATTGGCAGGGTCGATTTTCAGGAACTCGCAGAGAGATTAAAGAAGTCGGGGGAGGTTACTTTCAATAAGTATCTCCTTAAGTTTTCCATTGATCAATATGAGATTAGCCTCTTTCTTGATAGCCGTGCAATAATAAAAGGGACCAATGATTTTTCTGTAGCCAGAGGACTTTACGCAAAATATATAGGAACATAAGATGAAAAAAATTATATACTTCGATAATGCAGCTACTTCCTGGCCAAAACCAGTAAGTGTGTATAGGAAGATGGATGAGTTCATACGTAAATGGGGAGCCAATCCTGGCCGGGCTGGACATCGCATGGCAGTGGGTGCAGAAAGAATAATTGAGGAGACTCGCCACCAGACAGCTCAATTTTTCGCCATAAAGGACTATCAAAGAATTATCTTCACACTCAACTGCACTGACTCGCTGAATATAGGAATCAAAGGGTTACTAAAAAGAGGAGACCATGTGATTACCACTTACCTGGAACACAATTCTGTCTCCAGACCCTTAGAAGGTTTAGTTAAAAAAGGGATAATTACTGTAACCAGAGTCAATCATTCTGAGGATGGATTTATCGATTTACAGGAACTCAATAAAGCTTTCACTCCCCAAACCAGGCTGGTTGTGATTGTACATGGCTCTAATGTCATTGGCAGTCTACAGCCCATTAGAGAAATTGGAAAGATTTCTAAGGAGAAGGGTACCATTTTTATGGTCGATGCAGCACAGACTGCTGGAGTCATTCCCATTGATGTGGAAAAGGATAATATAGATCTTTTGGCTTTTCCTGGTCATAAGGCTCTATTTGGTCCTCCCGGAACAGGCGGCTTATATGTGGGACCGAGAGTGGATCTGGAACCGTGGCGGGAGGGGGGAAGTGGTGTAGATTCCGAAGCTGAGTTACAACCAAAAGAGTTGCCCTTTAAACTCGAAGGAGGTACAATTAATACTGTGGGGATTGCTGGCTTGGGAGCAGGCATAACTTTTATTCAGAAAGAGGGAATTGAGAAAATTAGACAGCATGAAATGGAGCTCACGAAGTATCTCTTAGAAAAATTGTCGGAGATGAGAAAGGTAATAATTTATGATACTGGAGACGGAGAAATGAGAATAGGAACTGTTTCCTTTAATGTAGAGGGTTTGAGTCCTGCTGAAGTGGGAGCAATACTGGATGAGTCCTTTGGTATTGCCTGTCGCACAGGCCTACACTGCGCTCCCTATACCCATAAAAAATTGGGAACCTTCCCTGAGGGAACAGTTAGGTTCAGTCTGGGGTACTTTAATACCAGAGAGGAGGTCGATTTTGCTATGAATAGTTTAACTCAAATTGTTGCATAGGTACGGAATTTTTTTAAAAAGATACTTGACAAAAACAGTAATATATGCTATAAACTATATATTACTAAATTACTCAACTTTAAATCAAAAAAGGAGGTTACGGATGAGAAAGATTTATGAGGACATCACTGAGACGGTTGGTAACACGCCCCTGGTGAAGTTAAATAGAGTCACCAAGGGTTTAGGGGCGACAGTGGTAGCTAAACTGGAAGCTTTCAATCCCCTGTCGAGCGTGAAGGACAGAATTGGTGTAGCAATGATCGATGCAGCTGAGAAAGGAGGGACAATCAAAAGGGGAAAGACCACTATCATTGAGCCCACAAGCGGAAACACCGGCATTGCCTTAGCCTTTGTATGTGCAGCAAGAGGTTATAAACTGATACTGACTATGCCGGATACAATGAGCATGGAAAGGAGAGCTCTCCTGAAAGCTTTCGCAGCCGAATTGGTTTTGACTCCTGGTGCCGAAGGAATGAAAGGAGCAGTTAAGAGAGCAGAAGAGTTAGTAGAGAAGACTCCAAATTCTTTTATGCCTCAACAGTTTAAAAATCCTGCCAATCCTGAGATTCACAAGAAGACTACTGCTGAAGAGATATGGAAGGATACCGAGGGAAAAGTCGATATTTTGATTTCCGGAGTAGGCACTGGAGGGACAATTACTGGGATAGCCGAAGTTATAAAAAAGAAGAAGCCTTCGTTTAAGGCAATTGCTGTTGAGCCTGAGGGTTCCCCTGTGCTTTCCGGAGGTAAGCCGGGTCCCCATAAGATTCAGGGAATTGGAGCTGGCTTCATCCCCGAAGTTCTAAACACGAATATTATTGACGAAGTTTTTAAAGTAACCAATGAGCAGGCTATAGAAACTTCGCGGAGATTGGCTCAAGAAGAAGGCATCTTCTCCGGGATATCCTCAGGAGCAGCAACTTATGCGGCTCTGGAAGTGGCTAAACGCTCGGAGAATAAGAACAAGCTGATTGTGGTTATTTTGCCAGATTTTGGCGAGCGCTACTTGAGTACACCCCTTTTCCAGAAAAACGACTCTGCTCAAAAGTAAGGCTTTAGCCTATAATGTTATCATCTATGCCATAAAACAAAACTTTATATTCTTATCTTGCAATCTGTCCTTCGCTTTGTTATAATCGACCAGATAGGTCGGTCGCCCTTTCCCGACCCCGTTCCGGTTTCGGGACGGGGCAGGGTGAGGGAAAGGATAAAGAAGAGAATGCAAATTAAGAAAATGAGTCTAATAAGGCATATGGAAGAACTGAGAAGAAGACTCATTATTTGCATCCTTACAGTTCTAGGGTGTTCAATCTTTAGTTACCTCTATTCTGATAAGATTCTCGCCTTTTTGAAAAGGCCTTTCCCCCATTCCTTAGTGTTTATAGCACCGCAAGAACCGTTTATCATAACCTTGAAAGTTGCCATATTTGGTGGGATTATATTTGCTTTGCCGATGATAACTTATCAGGTCTGGCAATTTGTTTCCTCAGGTTTAAAAAAGAAAGAAAAAAGGTATTTATTCTTCTACAGTCCATTTTCGCTACTTCTTTTCCTGAGCGGGGCAAGCTTTGCTTACTTTCTGGTCATTCCAGTAGGTTTAAGATTTTTGCTCAGTTTCGGTGGTAGTTTTTTGCAGCCAATGATTTCCATAAGCAAATACTTATCTTTCATTACTCTAATGATTTTTGCCTTTGGTATCGTCTTTGAGTTACCACTGGTGTTTCTGTTTCTGACCAGGATGGGCATAGTAACCCCCCAGTTTTTAGCAAAGAAGAGGAAGGTGTTCATTATAGCCATTTTTGTTTTAGCTGCCATTCTTACTCCACCCGATGTTTTCACTCAAATTCTCCTGGCAGCGCCTCTTTTGATTCTTTATGAAGTGAGCATCTGGCTTACAAAGATAGTCGCTCACTAGAGAGAAGAAGGAAAAGTTTATATAAAAACCATAATTATAGGGGTATTTTAAGGATGAAAGGGGATTTTTATAGAAGGAAATTATCCAGGAGAGAATTTTTTAAAATGTGTGCTTTTAGCGGCGTTGCTCTGGCGTCGGTTCCTTTACTCGTTGATATTTTGAAAGCTGCTGCCTCCAGGCCAAAAAGTGGCGAGAAAGGTTTTATTTCCCAGAGAGAGGCGATGTTTTACAAAAAGCTGGATGAAAAGACAATTCAGTGTCAGCTTTGCCCCAGGAGGTGCACACTTTCAGAGGGAATGAGAGGGTTCTGTCGTTCCAGGGAGCCACATGAAGGTAAACATTATTCAATGGTGTATGGTAATCCCTGTGCCATTCATGTTGACCCCATTGAGAAGAAACCTCTTTTCCACTTTTTGCCTCAAACAGCTGCCTTCTCCATTGCCACGGCTGGCTGTAATTTGCGGTGTAAATTCTGCCAGAACTGGCAGATTTCACAGTTCCCTCCCGAGGATACAGTAAATTATGAATTGCCTCCAGAAGGCGTAGTCGATTTGGCTATCAAATATGACTGCCCTACAATAGCCTATACGTATTCGGAGCCTTCTGTATTCTATGAATATATGTACGATACGGCTGTAATTGCCAGGGAGAGGGGTGTGAAGAACATGTACCACTCCAATGGATATCTCAACCCTGACCCTTTAAAAGAACTTTGCAAATATCTTGATGGAGCAAACGTAGACCTGAAAGGGTTTACTCAGAAATTTTATGGAGAACTTTGTGGAGCAACTCTTAAGCCTGTTTTGAATACCCTGGAAACGCTAAAAGAAGAAGGAGTGCATGTTGAGATTACCAACCTCATTGTCCCACCTTATAATGATGATATGGAAAAGATAAAAGAGATGTGCTTGTGGATACGCGATAATTTAGGGAAGGAAGTGCCTCTCCATTTTTCCAGGTTCCATCCACTCTATAAATTAAAGAATCTCTCACCAACTCCTGTAAGCACATTGGAGAAAGCGAGAAAAGTGGCCCTGAAAGTGGGCTTGGAGTATGTATATATAGGAAATGTGCCTGGCCATCCTGGTGAGAATACCTATTGTCCAAAAGATGGAAAGCTTCTTATCCACAGAAAGGGTTATCAAATCCTGGAGAATAATGTCGTTGGAGGAAAATGTAAATTTTGTGGCCAGCCAATTCCAGGTGTATGGCCTGAAGAAAAGGTCAGGAAAAAGACAGAACTTCCCTCACTAAAAGTATCGAAATACTTAGGATAGTCTGTGAAAAAATACCTCGTTTTGGGCTTGATTCTCATAGGCTTTACCTCCCTGGCCTCCCAGATTGTGTTAATGAGAGAGTTAATGGTTGTCTTTTATGGCAACGAGCTTTCCCTGGGCATTACTCTCGCGGGTTGGCTGTTCTGGGTAGCTGTGGGAAGCTGGGGAATTGGCAGGTTCTTTGTTGAACGGGTCAGACATAAACTTGCCTTTTTTGTTTTCGCAGAACTCCTTTTAGCATTATTCCTTCCTGCAAGTATTTTTGCTGCCAGAGCCATACCTCTCCTCCTCAAGACCTCACCCGGAGAAATCATCGGGTTCTTACCTATGACATATTCAAGCCTGGTTATTCTTGCTCCCACCTGCCTGCTTTTAGGGTTTCTGTTCGTTCTGGGATGTCGCATATATGCGCCAAAAAGCAGGGAAGGTCCAGAACATATTGGCTATGTCTATGTGCTGGAAGCAATAGGTGCTACATCCGGCGGACTTCTCTCCGGCCTTCTTTTAATCCGGGTACTGCCGCCACTCTATATTATGCTGGGAATAGCTCTCCTTAACCTGGGAGTTGCCTTTTCCTTAACGTGGTTCCTGGAAGAAAAGAGGTCTCTTCTCCTTTTCCCAACTTCTATATTGATTCTTTTGGGTTTGAGTCTTTTTTCTTTTGGAAAAGTTGAGGACTTGCGTCAGGCTTCTCTGGACCTGCGCTGGAGAACTTATCATCTATTGACCTCTCAAAATTCTATATACGGAAATCTTGTTGTTACGGAAAAGGATAACACCTATAGTTTCTTCAACAACGGACTTTACAACTTTACCGTTCCAGATAAGTTGACCAGTGAGAGAATTGCACATTTTGCCCTTCTGGAACACCCTGAGCCAAGAAAGGTTCTACTTATTGGGGGAGGGGTAAGCGGGGTTTTAAAGGAAATTCTCAAACATCCTGTAGAGAAAGTCGACTACCTGGAATTGGACCCTCTAATGGTTACCCTGGCAAAAGAGTACCTCTACTCCACAGAAGAGTATGTCTTAGATGATAGGCGAGTGGAAGTGAAAAATATAGATGGTCGGCTATTCGTTAAGCAAACTTCTGATAAGTACGACATTGTTATCGTCAATCTTCCCCAGCCCTTTACCGCCCAGATAAATAGATTCTATACTGTTGAATTTTTTAAAGACGCAAGAAAAATCTTAAAAGAGAAAGGAATACTCTTTTTTGGAATTACTTCCTCACCCAATTACATCAGTGAAGAGCAACGAAATCTTCTGGTTTCGCTCAATGAATCCTTAAAGAAGGTTTTTGCTGAAGTGAGAGTTATTCCCGGAGATACCAATTACTTTTTGGGCTGTAAGAGTAAGGGAGTTCTTACTCTCGATTATCAAAGACTTATGGAAAGGCTAAATGAGAGAAAAGTGAAAGCCAAATATGTCCGAGAATACTATTTGGCGAGCGAGTTATCGGATGAAAGGATTGACTATCTGGAAGGGAAACTTCTGCCTTTACCAAAGGTTATGCTCAATTACGACTTTCGTCCCATATCTTACTATTATGATATGGTGCTCTGGTCCACACATTTCAAGTTCTCTCTGGCAAAAATTTTTAAGAAAATTTCTCCCAAAGGAATTTATGTTGCTGCCATCCTAATCTACTGCGCTATTCTTCTACCCATCTGGTTGAGAAAATCAAGAAATGAAGTCCGACCTGTAGCTGTTCTTACTGCTGTGGCAACCACAGGCTTTGCCGAGATAACGTTCCAGGTTTTAACTTTGCTTTCCTTCCAGATTATCTACGGCTATGTTTATTATAAGTTGAGTATAATTCTTACATCCTTTATGATTGGGCTAATTTTTGGTGGCTGGTGGGCCAGCAAAATTATCGAAAAAGGTCGGGGCAATTTTCTCAATTTCATACAGGCTCAGATTTGTATATGCATTTATCCCTTGATTCTCCCTCTAATATTTTTAGGTTTTGCTGGCTCATCGGGAAAATTTAGCACATATCTGGGCTCAAATATTATCCTGCCTTTTCTTCCCATAATTGCTGGTTTCATTGGCGGATTCCAGTTTCCCCTGGCCAATAAATTATATCTTCAATCCAGGGGAGGATTGGTAAGGGCAGCGGGACTTACCTATGGTGTTGACCTTTTCAGTTCCTGCCTGGGCGCTCTTTTGGTGAGCGTTTTTCTTCTGCCGATTCTGGGTATTCCCGTGGTCTGTTTGATGGTGGCGCTTTTGAATGTGGTAAGCCTGGTTCTTCTTTTAAGAGGGAAGGGAGCAGATTGAGGGTATTACTATGAGTGATATTTTTGAAAAAAAATTTTCCCGAAGGGAATTCTTAAAAATGGTATCTCTCCTGGGAACCACTGTTTTCCTGGGAAACTTTTTTCCTTTAAAACAGCGGGCAAAAACTTCTGCTGTTTTAGTTGGTATAGCCAGAGGCGATTCAATAGCCGATTCGGTTCGCCGGGCTATAAACTTAGCTGGTGGTTTACACTTTATCAAATCGGGAGAGTCTGTCCTGATTAAGCCAAACGTTAATTCCGACGACCCCCATCCTGGGACAACCAACCCAGAGGTAGTATTCGAGGTGGTGAATATGGTCAGAGAGAAGGGTGCCAAAAGAATAATTGTTGCCGACCGTTCAAATCCCTGGTGGGATACTTTAAAAGCGATGAAGAAAGTGGGCATATATGAAGCTGCTGTTAAAGGAGGCGCGGAGGTAGTCGTTTTTGGTAAAGGAGATTATGTAAAAGTTAATCCAGAAAATTCTTACCATTGGCCCAATGGATTTCGCATACCCAGGTTGGTGAAACAGGTCGACCACATAATTAGCCTGCCAGTAGCAAAGACTCATATTATTGCTGACTTCACTATGGGCATAAAAAATTGGGTAGGTTTGATACCCCCTTCTGACAGAAAATATCTTCATCTTAAAAAGAAAGACTATTTTGCTAACATGCTCAGCGAGATTCACTTGGCAAGGAAACCTTCCTTTTTGGTGATGGATGCCACAAAGGTCTTCGTTTCCGGTGGACCTTCTCATGGAGATATAGCTCGGCCCGGTTTGGTAATAGCCACCTCAGATTTAGTGGCTAATGATGTTACTGGACTGGCATTACTTAAGACACTGGGTACCATTGAGGAAATTCAGAGGAAGAGTGTTTGGGACCAGCCCCAAATCAAAAGAGCAGTGGAATTAGGCTTGGGTATAAACAGTCCTTCTGAAATTATCCTTAAGACATATGGTATCTCTGAAGAAGAGAAGATTCGAAAGCAATTAATAAGCTAAGAAAGGGAACTATGTGCTTTAGCACATAGTTGCGTAGGGGCGACCGCAATTTATCCCGATACATCGGGATGGTCGCCCGATTGTAACCCAAGCTTCCGCTTTAGCGGAAGTGATTTTATACTTGACAAAATTAGTCAGATTTGTTAAATTATTTTAGCATTTAAAAATAATGAAAGGATCGGATAAAGAGTGTTTATCTTCAAAGAAGAGATAGAAGGGAGAAAGAATTATGTTGTTATCTACTAAGGGAGAGTATGGAGTAAGGTGCATGCTTGACCTTGCCATCCACTACGGCCAGGGACCGATTTCTATCCGAGACATATCTAAGCGGGAAGGAATTTCCAAGAATTACATTGAACAACTATTTGTCCGTCTTCGGCATGCCAAACTAATTAAGAGCGTCCGTGGTCCAAAGGGAGGCTATCTATTAATCTCCCAGCCAAGAAGGATTAAAATTGGTGATGTTGTTAGGGCTCTGGAGGGGCCTATAGCTGCAATACGTTGTGTCCAGCCGCAAAATTCAAAAGATTTATGTGAGCGCATTTCTACCTGTGTTCTTTATATCTTATGGAAGAGATTAACTGACAAGATAAACGAAGTGCTGGATAGCACCACGTTAGAAGGCTTATGTAGAGAGGGCATGAAACTTTCCAAGCACAGATTGGCCCATCCCCTTCCCTTTCAAATCTGAAATCTGAAATCCAGGTTTATACAAAAGGAGCAAGAAATGGCAACTCAACAATATAGCCAGAAAGTAATGGAACATTTTATGCATCCCAAAAATGTAGGACAGATCGAAAATCCTGACGGAGTCGGCCATGTAGGCAATCCCATATGTGGAGATATAATGGAACTTTATATTAAGGTTAAGGACAATATAATCGTTGATGCCAAGTTTAAGACCTTCGGTTGTGGAGCAGCTATTGCCACAAGCTCCATGGTTACTGAATTGGTTAAGGGGAAAACTATTGAACAGGCACTGGAGATATCGAATAAGACTGTGGCTGAAGCGCTGGATGGTTTGCCTCCGGTAAAGATGCATTGCTCTATGCTGGCTGAGGAGGCTTTGAAATTAGCGATAGAAGATTATCTTAAAAAACAAAAAAAGAGCGATAAATAAAAAGGATAGGAGTAAAAATCACATGTTTAAAACTATTATAGAGGATATTCGGACAGTCTTCGAGAAGGATCCAGCAGCAAAGAAGATTGTTGAGGTATTATTGTGCTATCCTGGACTCCATGCTTTGTGGTTTCATCGGATTGCCCATTTTTTCTATAAGAGAAAGGAGTATGTGATAGCCCGTTTAATTTCTCACATTAGTCGCTGGATCACGGGAATAGAGATCCATCCGGGAGCAACTATTGGAAGGAAGTTTTTCATTGACCACGGGATGGGTGTAGTAATCGGTGAGACTGCAGAGATTGGGAACAATTGTCTTCTTTATCAGGGCGTGGTGTTGGGAGGAACGAGCCTGGAGAAAAAGAAACGCCATCCTACCCTGGGAGATAATGTAGTTGTAGGTGCAGGAGCTACGTTGTTGGGAGCAATCAAAGTTGGAGACAATGCTCGTATCGGAGCAGGGTCAGTGGTTCTAAGTGATGTCCCCCCAGGAGCAACTGTGGTAGGAATACCGGGAAGGATTGGTCTGGGTTTCAGTGGGAAAGAGATCCAGGCGCTGGAACACTCAAAACTTCCCGACCCGGTGGCTGATGCTATTCGCCTTGTTTTGAAAGAACAGGAATTGTTGGAGAAGAGGCTGAGTAAAGTAGAGAATTTGGAAGGCATCACTAGCGAAATAGATAAATATGTAGAGAAGAAAAAGAAAGAAATAGAAAAAGAATTTACTGAAAAGAGAAAAAAGAATGAGTCTTAAAGTGGCAGATAACGTTTTAGGGTTGATTGGTTCCACTCCCATGGTTAAGCTAAAACGCCTGGGAGTTGCCCGGGGAGCTCATATCTTGGCAAAATTTGAATTAGCAAATCCTGGAGGAAGCGTTAAGGATAGAATCGCACTTTCTATGGTGGAAGCGGCTGAAAGGAATGGCTACTTGAAAAGAGGAGCAACTATTGTTGAACCTACAAGCGGGAATACGGGGATTGGTTTAGCATTGGTGGCTGCAGTGAAAGGATACAAACTTATTCTGGTAATGCCGGACAATATGAGCGTCGAACGGAGACAATTATTTCAAGCATATGGAGCAAAAATCGTTCTTACCCCTGGAAGTCAAGGGATGCTGGGAGCAGTAAGGAAGGCTGAGGAGTTGGTTAGAATAAACCGAGATTATTTTATGCCTCAGCAGTTCAATAATCCTGCCAATCCCCACATCCATTATAAGACTACAGGCGAGGAAATCTGGAGGCAGACCAGGGGAAGAATAGATGCTTTTGTAGCAGGAGTGGGAACAGGAGGCACTTTAACTGGCGTGGGAAGATTGTTGAAAAGGAAAAATCCGAGAATAAAAATTATTGCCGTGGAACCTAAGGACTGCTCAGTGTTATCGGGAGGCAAGCCTGGGCCACATAAAATTCAAGGGATTGGGGCAGGATTTGTACCAGAAGTCCTGGATGTAGACCTCTTAGATGGTGTAATTAAAGTTAATGAGGAAGATGCAAAGAGAATGGCAAAGAGATTGGTGAGAGAGGAAGGGTTATTGGCGGGAATCTCTTCTGGAGCCAATGTTTGGGCATCCTTGCAGGTGGCCAAGAAGTTAGGTAAAGGTAAGATAGTGATTACTATCCTGGCTGATACTGGTGATAGATATTTAAGCACCGACCTTTTTAAGTGAGTAGCTAAAGTTCGAGATGGAAGGTTGCCCGATGCGTCTGGAGTCCTCCCGAAAGGGAGGTTGGAAATGGAAGAAAAAGGAAGAGTAGTAAAAGTTGATAATGGAGTGGCTCAGGTAGAGATGGAACGGACTTCTGCTTGTGGACGATGTGGGATATGTTTGCAGAGTTCTGGAGATAAACCGATTTTGTATGCAGAAGATTCTTTAGGAGTCCGTTCGGGAGATGAGGTACTAGTTTCTGTAGAGAGTAAACAAGTATTAAAGGCAGCATTTCTAATCTATCTTTTTCCCCTGGTTGGCTTAATTGGTGGATATTTTCTGGGTCGAACTGTATTGGGAACAGAGAGGACAGGTATTATTTTTGCAGGATTAGGATTTTTTACTACCCTCTTCCTCCTCTACCAATACGATAAGAGATTGAAGGCTCAAAAGAGTAAGGAAGCAAAAATTGTTCAAATAGTCAAAAGATAAAGGAATTTTAAAGAATTGAATATACTTGAAATTCTTTCAGGAATATTTTTAGAATCAGTTAAAATATTCCAAGATATGGCAGTATATCTTCTTTTGGGATTTCTCTTAGCAGGATTACTCTATGCTTTTTTTTCGGAAGAGAAAGTAATCAAATACTTGGGTAAGCGAAACATTAAGTCAGTGGTCAATGCAGCAATTTTGGGTATTCCTTTACCGCTCTGCTCCTGTGGAGTTATTCCCGCTGCTCTCTCCTTGAAGAAACAGGGAGCTTCTGATGGAGCTACTGTCTCTTTTCTCATTTCCACTCCTGCGACTGGGGCGGATTCTATTTTGGCGAGTTATGGACTTCTTGGTCCTCTGTTTGCCATCTTTCGTCCCCTGGCAACGTTCATTAGCGGATTGATGGGGGGCACATTAGTCAATTTTTTTCAACGTGGCAAGGTAAAAGAAATTAATCCACAAATAACTAGCTCCCAAGTCAGTGGTGAACAGCGTCAACATAAACATAGTTTTGGGGAAAAATTGCGCACAACATTTACCTATGGATATTTTGATCTCTTAAAATCGATAACCAAGTGGCTGCTTTGGGGAACCTTGATAGCGGGCGTTATTTCTTACACCATTCCCGCCAGTCTGATAGAGAGATATTTGAAATCCAACTTTCTTTCCATGTTAGCAATGTTAATTGTGGGAATCCCTCTCTACGTATGTGCTACAGGCTCAATTCCCATTGTAGCCAGTCTTATGCTCAAGGGTCTATCTCCGGGGGCAGGCTTAGTCTTTCTCATGGCTGGCCCGGCTACCAATGCAATTACCATAACTGTTATGGCAAAAAATCTTGGAAAGAGGATAGTAACTATCTATCTTCTTTCCATTGCTTTATCGGCACTGTTTATGGGATGGTTGCTGAATCTTCTCTGGTCATATTTTAGTAAAGCGCATCAACAGATATTAGTGGGAAAGTCAAGCATGCTTCCTCCCTGGGTCAGAATTTCAGGAGCAGTAGTGCTTTTCAGTTTAATCTTATTAAATTTTTTGCCAAAGCTCAAATTGAAGAAGGAATTAAAAGTGATGCATAAAAAAGAGACAATAAGAGTTGAAGGAATGGTCTGTCAACATTGCCTAACCACAATCACCAGTGCTCTCAATTCTTTAGAGGGAGTTGATAATGTGTGGGTTAGCTTGAAAGAAAAGAGAGTGGAAGTTGACTACGATGATAATAAAGTAGATTTGGGAAGAATTAAGGAGGCTATTTCAGCAAGGGGGTACGAGGTAAAATAAGAAGGAGAATAGAATGAAAAGAATATATCTTGACCACGCAGCTACTACGCCTGTCCATCCACAAGTAGCCGGAGCTATGGCTCCTTACTTCAGTAAAGATTTCGGTAACCCTTCCACCCTCTACTCTTATGGAAGAGAAGCTAAAGGAGCTCTGGAAGAGGCGAGAGCAAAAGTGGCTCGACTGATAGGAGCTAAACAGCCCGAAGAGATTATTTTTACCAGCGGTGGAACAGAGGCTGACAATTTCGCATTATGTGGGATAGCCTGGGCCAATCAGAAGAAAGGGAATCATATTATTACTACTTCCATTGAGCACCACGCTGTAATTAATATCTGCAAGTTTCTGGAAAAAAGAGGATTTAAAGTTACTTATCTTCCGGTAGATAAGAATGGGCTGGTGAATCCTATGGAAGTAAAGAGAACAATTACTGATGGAACTATATTAGTATCAGTAATGCATGCTAATAATGAAATCGGCACAGTGGAACCAATAGAGGAAATCGCAGAGATTGTCAAGGAGAAAGGAATCTGTTTTCACACAGATGCAGTTCAGACCGTGGGGCACCTTCCCATAAATGTCGATAAAATGAAAGTTGACCTATTGGCAATGTCTGCACATAAATTATATGGCCCCAAGGGAGTGGGAGCTCTGTATATCAGGAGAGGCACAAAGATAGTTCCTTTTCTCTATGGCGGCGAACAGGAGAATAAACGCCGGGCAAGCACAGAAAACGTTGCTGGAATTGTGGGATTGGGTGAGGCCTGTTCACTGGCTGAAAAAGATATGGCAGGAGAAGAGGAACGCTTGCCCTATTTAAGAGATAAATTGATAGAAGGTATATTGAACAGCATCAAAAATAGTAGACTTAACGGCCATCCCAAAAAGAGGCTTCCGGGAAATGTAAATGTGAGCGCAGAAGGTGTAGAAGGTGAATCCATGCTTCTGAATTTAGATTTAGCAGGAGTCTGTGCTTCCAGTGGTTCAGCCTGTACCTCCAGCATCCTGGAACCATCTCACGTTCTAAAAGCTATTGGTATCTCTCCTGAAGTGGCCCATAGTTCGCTTCGCTTCACTTTAGGAAAGGAGAACAATGAAGAAGATGTTAATTATGTTCTTAAAGT
>WJOT01000034.1 GCA_009619095.1 Clostridia bacterium | reverse complement strand
CGTGGGTTCGAAAGTCCAAAGGTACTCCCAGTTCTCTGTGTAACTCCTGGAGGAGAGAATAGCTGCCATCTTCTCTTTTTCTGAGAGGTTAGAGTCAGGCTGGAAATCCAATCTGAACACCCTGCCATATTCCCATATATATTCTTCTCCTGTCCTCTTATCTTTACCATATGAGAAGGCATGCGCCATTCTGGGAGATACGAAAGCCAGTTCGTACAAATCATCATAACCATGGGTCTTCAAGGCGTGTAGCTGAAAGAATACTTGCTCATCGCAATCTCCTCCCCTTAACTCGAACACTTCCTTGGGGTTGCGGTCAGAACCATTCTGGGATATATATTCCAGGTTACCTCTGGTATACCTTATAACCTTGTTCATAGTATTGAGTCTTTTCACGCTTTCAGCAAATGGTAGGCGAAAATCGGGCAATGCATTAAATGGACCACCGTCTTCTTGAACATAACTCTTATAAGACTCAACTTCGACAAGCTCAGCGGGATTGGGCCCAAGCCCGCACTTGAAACTTACTCCAAAAATGTTACCATTACCCGTCTCTATATAATTCTGGTCTTTTGTCCAGTATGCTTCAAAATATGCATCGGAAAAATCTCTACCCAATGAAATTGTGGTGGCTTCTTTCCCAACCAAAAGGTCCTGCGAGAAAATCCCCTTGGCTACCCATCCGCCTACCTGGACTCCCATGCCTGTCAGGTTTCTCTTTCTTTCAAATTCTATTCCCTCCCTGATATCCAGAGAATTGAATAGTCCAATGCCAAACCTTTCTCCCACATAGCCGATGCTAACTTCGTAGCTGTCCTCTCTCATAGAATCCAGGAAAAAGTATTTGTCCGGATTGTAGTTTACCAGAGTCCCCTTCCATCCCAATTTTAATATGACCGGAAGAACCTCTATTCTGCTACCCGCTTGTAACTTAATTCCAGAATTATCCACTTGATTATTCTGATTATAGAAACTGTAGGTCACATATCCTGTAGCTCCGGTCTCAAAAGTTATCCCTTTAAACTCTTTGGAAATGGAAAGGCCACTTTCGGCTCCATAGAGGAGTTGAGAAGGGTATGGTGGGTCTATCGGTTCGGTAGTAGTAGTTACTGAAAGGTAACCACCTCTAAGGCCCAGCTTGGCTTTTAAACAAGTGGAGGCAAGATTCCATTGGGGAAGCCATTCGGCTCCTATTTTAAAAAGAGCGCTTCGCTCCAATACTGGATTATCATTGGTAAAACATACTTTTAAGTTTATTTTTCCTTTTCCAAAATTCGCCTCAGGAGAACCCAAGCCAATATTTGTCCCTATCACAAAGCCGCTTACCCCTCCTGGGAAAGACTCTTTAGCTTCTAGAAATCCTTCCACGTTCTCATTGCTGTAATTGAATTTTCCAAACAGGGTATCATTGACAATGTGGAGATTTCCCAAAACAGTCTGGTCAGTACTCTCAGCAAATGCAATAGTCTTTAAAGGAACTATAGTTAATATAATAAATATAGAGCCGAACAAGCATATTTTCCTGCTCATTCGGCTCAATATTATATTCTTTATTGTTATTGTCTTCGGCAACCCGGCCATCATAGAGGTGGCTCCTTAGATCCGAGGTTTTGCGCCCCTCGATTTCTCGAGGTTTGCCTTTATCGGACAATTTAAACTTACCTATTATGTTGTCAAAACAACTCTTATCAAGCTCCCTTCATTTATGTTACCACAGAAACCTGATTTTGTCAACCACATTTTTTACAAAAAATTAACACAAATTTAACACAAACTTAACATAAACTTAACAAAAAGTTAACCTCTAAAGAGGGTGCTATTTCTCTTATATTAAACCATAGGAATAACAGGGAATTCAAGAGGATGGCTTAGAAGAGAAACGGAGAAGAGGAGAGATATTTTAGGAAAGGAGCATTCAGTTCGAGAGAATTTATAGGTAAATTATGTCCTTTTCTTCTTCTAAGGATAGGAAGAGGAGTAGATAATCTCTCAAATGTCTGGTAAGGAGGAAATTTTGCTTAATGTGTGCCTTCCCATTTTCACCCAGCCTTGTTGCATACTCGGGACTATGGAGGAGCTGCCTAATCCAATAGGCAGTTCCTTGCACTGTATGGGAAAGTAAGCCAGAATACTTATGGGCAATTTGTAAAGGTATGCCCCCCACTGCAGAAGCAACCACTGGCTTGGCCTTCCATAAAGCCTCAGCTACTGTAAGCCCAAAACCTTCCCTGAGAGACTTCTGGAGAATGACTGTAGATGCCCTTTGTAAGGCATTGATTTCCAGGTCGCTTGCCGGAGGGAGAAGCAAAACGAGGATATCTGGATCATTGCTTGCCTTCTCTACTACTTCCTGAAAGACTTTTTGTCCTTCAGGGTCATCAATTGCACCTCCTCCAGCCAAAACCAGCCGGCAGTCGACATACTTTTTAACCAGGTGAAAGGCTTCGATTACTCCAAAAGGGTCCTTGAGGTAATCGAAACGAGAAATTTGAGTAATTATTGGCTTATCTCTATTTATCTTTAGTTTCTCAAGCACATTATTAATTTCTTCCTCGGATAAGTCTCTATTCTTCTCGCTTAAGGGGTCGATGGAAGGCGAAATTAAAAACTGTCTAATGGGCAAGGGGCGAGCGAAAGAAGGGGCTGAAAAAACGCAGGCATCGTATTGCTCTACAAAGGATTTAAGAAACTTCCACATTTTGGGGTCTGGAGAGGTGAAATCGATATGGCACCTCCACACCCACCTGCTCTTCAAGTATCTTCTCTTTTCCACTAAAGCTACCGGTTGAGGGTCATGAATGAAAATAATATCGCCATAAAATTCTATCTGTTCAATGTTTGCCTTAGTAGTTTCAAGAAAAATTTCATAGTCATCACTGGTAATCTCTGTTTTCCTGCCATGGAGAGCATTATGGAACTTCTTAGTTACCTGAAAGTACTTTTCTCCTCCCTTCAGTACGTCCCAGCGGGCATCTACCCCCAAATCTTGCAGGAGGGGAACCATTCGGCCGAGAATCTCTGCTACTCCCCCACCAACTGAGGTGGCGTTAATATTCTGAATGACTTTATCCTTCAGCTTTTTAGCAAGCATCTTTAATTCGTTGATTATTTCAGCTCCTACAATTGATTCGTAGTCACTTATTTTTGACATTCGATTATTTCTCCAGGAATATGCTTGGTAATTAGTCTGCAGAGTTCACTACGCAAACCTTCCATAGTAAAAGTATAAGGGTCGAATTTTGCAATCTCCCGGGCAAGCTCCTTCTCTTTTAGCATATCTTCGATCCACCGAGAAAAATCGTTTTCTCCTTTTTCCAACCTCAGTTTCGCCTCAAACATATGGAAATAGATTGAATGGATAGAAATTTTCCTGAGAGCTTCCAGGAACTCTAAGAGGTCACCAGCAATATAAGGAGTAGGTAAAATAAAGGTAATGGTCTTAAAGAAATGGAATTCTGCCCCGGGAGGTGCTGTGCGCAAAGTTCCTGGATTTCTGGCAAGATGCTCTTCAATGGTCTCTATAATCTTTTCTCTTAAGGAGCGAATGGTAGAAAATTCACAGAGGTCGATACTGGCAATCTCTTCCCCCAGTTCCTCCTCGCGAAGAATGTAGGTAACCCAGTAGGCAAAGTCGTTGGGAGGTTCGGGTGAGAGATAAAGATGTTGTTGAAGGTAGTGGTGAGTATGGTGGTAGATAACCGAACCCGGTACTTCTTTCATTATCTCTACCAGCTCGAGTAAATTGGTAGCTTTCTTACCCGTAAACTCGATTAAATTAAGCCTGGTATAGAAATGGAAGGGCTGTTTAGTTTTAGTCAGACGGGGCTTTTTTTTGTGCACCTGGTTTTGCGCCCTCCTACCTTTAAAGCAAAAAGCCTCTTTAGGAAAATTCCCACTTCACCAACATTCTTAAGAAAAAATTTCGCTTTCGATTTCCTGGGTTTTCCCACGAAAACAGTAATCCCTTTTCCGTCCAGTGCGGAGAAAGCATCTTCGTCTGTCTTATCATCTCCTAAATAGAATGAAAGAGGCTTTTCCTGCTTAAAAGAATCGAGAAGCATAGAAGCCGCTTTGCCTTTATCCCAGATAATAGGAGGTTTTGCCTCAAGGATTTTTTTTCCGTAGCCAATTTTTATCTTTCCCTTTTCCATAAACGGCCTGAAAATTTGTCCCACCGTCCTCTTTAATTCTGGCACGTCAGAATTCTTTACCATTCTATAATGGACAGCTAAGCCTACTCTTTTATCTTCTACAATTGTTCCTTTAATAGACCTAAGTTTTGCCTTCAGAATTTTCTTTAGCTCCTTCATAGTGGGGATTGATTTTGAGGCTTGGGGATAGATAAATTTTTCCCCCTTTCTCTCTATTTCCAATCCATGATTTCCGACATAAATTATGTTCCTTATCTTAATTTTTTGTTTTAAGTCAGAAATAGACCTTCCACTTATAATGGCGACTTCGAATCCTTTCTTTTTAGCTAAAAATTTCAGAATTCCCTCCATCTCTGAAGAGAGTTCCGCCTCCCTAGGACGTTTGACAATTGGGGTCAGTGTACCATCAAAGTCTAAAAGGAGAAGAACCTTCTTAGCCGACCATAATCTCTTCTTAATGTTTTGCCAAACATTGAAAACATGTTGCACAATACTTCTCCTATTCGGAGTGTCAAACGAAAGTTTGCCCCCTCACCCTCTCCCCCAAGGGAGAGGAGACTTTTGGAGTGTCCCGACAAGTCGGGACTGGAGTAGCTCCGATTCATCGGAGCGTTAAGTTAAGCTTTACACTCCTTCATATTGTCATCTATCTTATAATTCGCTTAATTGGAGAATGAATTTCCCGGCCCATTTATAAATGTTATTTTCCAGGATGACCTTTTGCATCTTTCTTGCTCGTCTTTTTCTTTCTTTCTCCGACATTTTACATACAGAGAAAATCGCATCAGCAACCCCTTCAATGTCAAAAGGATTTATCAGGATAGCATCTTTTAATTCTCTTGCTGCACCGGTGAATTGGCTTAAAACAAGCATTCCCTTAAGGTCTACATTGGCCATATTATACTCTTTGGCAACTAAGTTCATTCCATCATGTAGAGAACCTACCAAGAAGAGGTCGCAAGTACGATAGTAGGCGAGGTGTGTTGTATAATCTAGCCGGCGATTGATGATGACAATTGGATACCAGTAGCCAGAACGGTATTTCCAATTCACCTCTTCAGCCAAGGACTCGATATCATCTATTAGTTGCTTATAAGTTTTGATGTGCAATCGGCTCAGTGCCCCCAATTCAAGGAAGACGAACCGTCCCTGGTATTCAGGATACTTCTCTAAAAATCTATCCACTGCTCTAATTTTCTCTAAAATTCCCTTAGTATAGTCAACTCTGTCTATACTCAAGCAGAGGATTTCATAAGGAGGGCCTATCTCTTCCGGAATAATTTTCATTCTCTTTTTCACTTCTTTATTATTAGCCATCTGTGATATACCTTCGGCATCCACGCTGATGGGGAATGGCCTTACTAAAGTCTTGTGGTTACGGTAAGTAACAGAGGATTCCTCGCGGTTAACTTTTGCTTCCATCTCCTGACGTACAGTATCCAGAAAGTTGAGGCAATGGTAGCGAAGATGGAATCCCAGAAGGTCATTAGCTAAAAGCCCTTCCAGGAGCTTCTTCTTCTGGGGACATATCCTGAATACCTCTGGGTTTGGCCAGGGAATATGCCAGAATAGAGAGACAATTGCATCAGGACTTTTCTCCTTTATAATCTTAGCACATAGACTTAAATGGTAATCCTGGAGCCAGACGAACAATTTATTATCTCTCTTCTCTTCCAGAACAGCTTCGGCAAACCTCTGGTTGACTTCCTGATAATACTCCCAATGGGAGGCATCAAAAACTGGCTGGCGATAAGCGATGTGGGATAATGGCCAGAGAACTTGATTCGCATAGCCGTAATAGAAACCATTCTCCTCTTCCTTGGTCATCCATATACGCTTTAAACTATACTTCGGGTCCTCAGGAGGAACCTTAATTTTATTATCTTTATCCACAACATCCTTATCAGCATCACCACTCCCATAGGCAACCCAAACGCCTTTAGATGCCTGCATTATCGGGTCCATGGCAGCAGTGAGTCCTCCAATCGATTTCACGCATCGCACCTTTTTCCCTGAATGTTCATGGACATAGGGCTCCCGGTTGGAAACCACAATAAAATCGTAAGCACCAAATTTATTTTTGATTGTCTCCTCCAAGTCCTTTTTCGTCCACATTTCTATTTTTCTCCCCTCTTTTTTGTGGTCAGCGACAGAATGACTTATATTTTCTAAGTATTATACACTTATCGAATCTCTCTGTCAACTTCTAACCCTCTTTAATTATTCGTTTTGCTCTTTGTCTTTCTAATTTAATTATAATTTTTCTCAGTTGACCAATTTTTCTATTTTCCATATTATCATACTTATCCTTCAATAGCTCTTTCTGGCGATGAGTAATCTTACACTTATCTATGGTAGCGCTGAACAAGTCACTCAATTCCCAGAAGAAACTGTGGAGAAGCTCGTGGAGAACCAGCTTTCTAAGCTCCCTCCGGTTCATCTTTATAGAATCCCAGGTACTAAACCTAAGATAGATGTTCTTATTGGGGTTATCTACATAGACTAATGCGTAACATCCCTTCAAATCATTATCTTCACGGGTTGTTTTAAAGCGGGAAGTAATCCTGTACTCACCCAGATTGAGCAACCTCTTATAATCCCTTATCATACTCTTTATCTCCTTCTTTTTTCTTTCTCCTATCATCACTGCACCTCCAAAAAGGGGACAGGCTACTTTTTTCAGCCCTTCCCTTCCTTTTTACCAAAAAAATTGCCGAATACCCCTCTGGACATCGGCAATTCTGTTTAATCTGGTGGCGGGGGACCGATTCGAACGGTCGACCTCCGGGTTATGAGCCCGACGAGCTACCAGACTGCTCCACCCCGCGTCCATTTATCATATGGTAATTTCAAAATCTTATCCGGCTTTACGAAACGCCCCGATAAATCGGGGCTACTCCAAACGCCCCGATAAATCGGGGCTACTCCAGACATTCTCCGTGCCGGAGGCCGGACTCGAACCGGCACGGGTATTAAATACCCATTGGATTTTAAGTCCAAGGCGTCTGCCAATTCCGCCACTCCGGCAAACCGCCTTTTCATTATAAGAAAATAGTTAGATTCAGTCAAGTCATTTTTGTTCTTGAGATTCGATAAATTTATACTTGGTTTCTCCAGGTTTAATCAATCCCAGTTCTCTACGTGCCAGTCCTTCAATATATTCGGGGTCGTTTTTCATTGCTTCCAGTTCTTCCTTTAGCCCTATATTCTCTTCCTCCAAGCCTGTTATTCTTTGCTTTAATTGAGTAATTTCCTTATTTAAAATTAACAAGGTTTGAAAATTCTTATTGGCAAAAAGAAATATAAGTATACCAATTATAACAATTAGGATTAGTATCTTCTTATGAACTCTCTTTTTATGGACACTTATCCGCATTCTCTAAACCTTAAATTTTATCACGGGGTTCTTATTTGCCACTCATAAAATTCTGCTTTTTCTCCCAATTCCTCTTCTATTCTCATCAGTCGGTTATACTTGCATAACCGTTCCGACCTGGCAGGGGCACCGCTTTTAATCTGTCCAGCGTTAGTTGCCACTACTATATCGGCCAATATGTCGTCTTCTGTCTCGCCAGAACGGTGGGAGAATAGACAGGTATATTTCGCTCTCTTAGCCATCTCTACAGTATCCAGCGTCTCGGTCAGAGTTCCAATCTGGTTGGGTTTAATCAGAATAGAATTTGCTACTTTTAGCTCAATTCCCTTCTTGAGCCTCTTCCTGTTGGTGACAAACAGGTCATCTCCGGTCAACTGTATCTTCTCCCCTAATCTCTTGGTCAACAGTTTCCAACCATCCCAATCGTCTTCAGCCAAACCATCCTCAATGAAAATTACAGGGTATCTTTTGACCAAGGATTCATAGAAATCGACCATCCCTGAAGCATTGTTTTCTTTCCCTTCTGCTTTTAGAATATATTTACTACCATCATAAAAAGAGGATGCTGCAGCATCAATGCCTATGTAGATGTCTTCCCCGGGTTTATATCCCGCCTTCTCAATTCCCTGAACAATTAACTTTAGAGCCTCCTCGTTAGATTTCAAATCAGGAGCAAATCCGCCTTCATCACCCAGAGCTGTGGATAGATTTTTTGACTTTAATATCGCTTTTAAATGATGGTAAGTTTCCACAGCATACCTCATCGCTTCACGAAAAGAGGGTGCACCAACAGGTATAATCATAAATTCCTGGAGGTCGACATTATTATCAGCGTGTTTGCCACCATTGAGAATATTTAAACAGGGAACCGGGAGAATTTTAGCATTGGGACCTCCTATGTACTGATACAAAGGCAATTCCGCTGTCTCGCTGGCAGCCTTGGCGCAGGCAAGAGAGACGCCCAGAATCGCATTTGCTCCCAATTTTGACTTATTTTCAGTTCCATCTAGCTCAATCATTCTCTTATCGATGGAAACCTGTTCACTGGCATCTAAACCATACAGGGCTGGACCGATTACATCATTTACATTTGCTACTGCTTTCTGGACACCTTTGCCCAGATATCTTTTCATATCGCCATCCCTGAGTTCTACTGCTTCATGTTCTCCTGTTGACGCTCCAGAAGGAACAGCAGCCCGACCCATTGCACCCCCTTCTAAAATTACATCCACTTCAATGGTGGGGTTTCCCCGGGAGTCCAAAATTTCTCGCGCCCAGACATCAGTAATTGTGGTCATATTCTACCTCCTTGAGCTCCTATACCAACTCATCCTTCCGCTAAAGCGGAAGTTGGAGTAGCAGAGCTTGCTCTGCGCCCACCAATCGTCCCGATTCATCGGGACTACTCCTAACAAAACTATGCCATTTATGGCATAGTTGATTATATCTTGACCTAAGCCCCCGATTTATCGGGGGCTCTTTTCTCCCACGCTACCATGTAAATCTTTGCTACCAAGTATCCCAATCCTGCCCCGAATAGAACATCGGCCGGAAAATGTGCTCCCACATAGACTCTGGAAAAACCAATCAATATAGCCATTACCCAAAGGAAGGTTCCCAGTTGGGGAAACTCTCCCGAGAGAAAACTGATTAGACCAAAAGTTGAAGCAGTGTGTCCTGAGGGAAAGGAGCGTGCCTTCAGAACAGAACCTAAAATATGAATATCAGGAAAGACTGCACTTGGGCGAGGCGAGGGAAAAAAGTACTTAATCATCTGAACCAGAATTCCTGCGCTTATCAAAATCAAAACCAACCAGAGAAACTTTCTCCAGCCCCGCAACCTCCATAACCCCAGCGCCACAATAGCTAACACTGTTCCGTCTCCACAATAGGTGATGGGAAGCATTATAGTATCCAGCCAGTGGAAATGGAAATTGTTTATCTGGTAAAAAAGAAAATTATTTATTTCCGGCAAAAGATGGATGATGACTCCCAGAACCACCAGTACAATACCGAGAAGAATCTTTTCTCTTTTCACTTCAGCCCCTGGAAATTCTCACAATAGTAGAGGTAGAAGATACGCATTTCCTTCCCCCCACGAACTAACGTCACTTCTTTCACAAGCTCAATCTTTTGGAATCTATATATATTGTTTGGGTCTTTAAAATATCGACTGTGTGTTACATAGATTGCATCTTTCCCTTTAAGTTCCTCTACATCTTGCCAGAAATCGAACTGGCTCCGGCGATGAGGACTAAAAGTGTATACCTCTTTGCGGGTGGCAAAGCTCAAGTGGGCTCCATTCTGATACCTGTCGGTTAGAAGAAAAGCGGGTTTCGGTAATTCCTTTTCTATCTCATCTATTGTCTGGCTAACTTTGTCCCATCCATAAAGGTCGTTGGTAATATCCTGTTTGGGAGGAATGGGAAGAAAAGGATAGAATGTGTGAGCTATGAATATACTCATAAAAAGAATGCAGACTAAGAAATTTATTTTTAAAAAATTCTTCTCTTTCCTGGCAAGTCCTCCTGCTACAACCCCGCCCAATATTCCCCCAATATAACCAAGTGCAGGCCAGTGGGGTTTAAATGACCGTGAAACGAAACTGTTCAAAGCAAATAAAGCAACTAAGGGAAAAGAGGTCAAAAATAGATACTGGTATTCCCATATTTTCTTTCCAAAACCTATTTTCACTAAACGATAGAAACCCAGGCAGGCATAGATAAAGGCTAAAGGAGCGAGGTAAGTAAACTGGGCACCTATGAACTGGAAAAAGCGAACAAAAGAGAATCCTCCTCGATGACGAGAAAGAAACTGGAATTGAAAAGATACCCAGTCGTGTTGATAATTCCAGATGATTACAGGAGAGAAAACAATTAACCCGATTAACAAGGCAATGTAGGGTTCCTTTCTGAGAAGCCAGAACCTGTGCTTATTGGAAAATATCAAGTAGAGAAATATGAGTCCTGGCAAAAGGAGTCCATTATATTTACTCAGGCTACTCAATCCCATTGCCAATCCTGCCAGATACCAGTAGTGAGACTTTCCCTCTTTTAAAGCCCTGTATACCAGCCATAGCGTTAGAATCCAGAAAAGCCCCAAAGGTCCATCCGGGACAGTTACCGTTCCGCCCACGAAAAAGATGGGAATAAACAGAACAATAGTCGCTGCCCAGAGCGCTTCTCTCGAGGAAAACATCTCTTTTACCCACTGATGGATAATTATAATGAACAGTGTCACACAAACCAAAGCTCCCAGGTGGACCGTAAAGAAGCTCGTGCCTAAAATCCGTGTAAAAAACCAGATGATGTAAGCTACCATTGGAGGATGGTCATAATAACTGAGCGCTAAATGGTTACTCCACACCCAGTGGTAAGCCTCATCGTCGCCCACGCCCATATATAAATTCATCAAACCATGAATAACTGTTACAGCGCCCAGGATAATCCAGAATTTTCTGTTCATCACTTTTTCTTAACCATCATTAGATTTAACAGGTGTCCCAGGTTTTCTGAAGCATTAATTAGTAGGCTCCTACTTTTCCCCATAGCTTGTTGAAGGCTCATGGGCATTGTGGTAGTGCTGATGAGTCCCTTAACTCCAAATCTATATAAATCTTTAGCTTCAGGCATAATAGACCCGGCAATACAGACAACAGGAACCCTATACTTTCTAGCCATTTTTATAACTCCCATTACCGTTTTGCCGTAGAGTGTCTGACGATCAAGCTGACCTTCGCCAGTAATAACCATATCAGCCTTCTTGATTCGCCCATCCAACCCTGCTATTTTCATTACTAGTTCGACCCCATTTCCCATCTTTGCACCCAGGAAGGCATAGAGTCCTGCTCCCAATCCCCCAGCCGCACCAGAGCCGGGAAGATTCTTGACCGAAATGGACAATTCCTTTCTTATCACCCTGGCAAGATGGGAAAGTCCCCTCTCCAGCCTTTCCACCATCTTTGCTGTTGCTCCTTTTTGTGGTCCATAAACACGGGCAGCTCCTCTAGGTCCTAAGAGGGGATTTCTCACATCAGAAGCAATAATGAACTTTGTTTTGGAAATCCTCTTATCCATAAATTTGATATCAATCCTCTCCACTTTTTCTATTTCTCCTCCACCAAAACCTATCTCTCTCCCCTTACCATCTAACAGTCTCGCTCCCAATGCCTGTGCCATTCCACATCCCCCGTCCACCGTTGCTGAGCCACCAATTCCAATAATAATTTTTCCACATCCACGATTTAAAGCATTTGCAATTATCTCTCCCGTCCCATAAGTGGTGGTCACCAGAGGATTTCTTTTCTTCAGTGGAACTAAAGCCAATCCCGAAGCAGCTGCCATCTCAATTATTGCTGTTTTTCCATCACTGAGGATTCCGTATCCCGCCCAAATTTTCCTGCCCAGCGGGCCCCTGACTCTACACTTCAAAGAACGACCGCCTGTTGCCAGAACCAGTGCTTTAACAGTCCCTTCCCCACCGTCAGCCAGGGGAATCTTTTCTATTTTGAATTTAGAATTAGCTTTTTTTAGACCCCGCTCAATGCAATCACATACTTCTATCGCTGAAAGACTCTCTTTAAAAGAATCGGGACAGATAAGAATTTTCATCTTTCCCCAATTAGTCTCTTTCCTGCTTCCTTCAGTTTCTCAAGTTTTTCAGCTTCATCAGCCTCAATATATAACCTCACCACAGGTTCTGTGCCGGACAATCTAATTCCCAACCAACTCCCATCAGCCAGTATGAACTTTAACCCATCGAGATTAACTGTCTTATCTACTTTTAGGCCGGCAATCTCCTGGGACAAGTCCTTTTTAAGTTTCGCTTTGAGGTCTTTTATCTCATCTTCCTTCAGATGGAAATTTATTCTCTCGCTTAAAAAAAGTCCCACCTTTCTATATAAATCGTCGAGAATTTCTCCAATAGATTTCCCCTCAAAAGCAACCATCTCAGCAATTAACAGGCAAGCTAGAATGCCGTCCTTCTCCGGTATGTGTCCTTGAATTGTCAATCCTCCGCTTTCCTCTCCTCCGATAACCATGCTATTCTGACGCATCACCTGGGCAATATATTTAAAACCGACCGGCGTTTCTTTCACCTGGATATCGTGAATCCCGGCAATAGCATCAACAAACGAGGTAGTCATAACCGAACGGGCAACTACACCTTTCCAGTTTCTCGTCTTCACCAGGTGATTCAAAAGAAGAGCTAAAACCTGATTGGGCGAAATGAAGGTGCCATCCCTATCTATAATGCCAAACCTGTCAGAGTCACCATCCGTAGCCAGCCCCAAATCGCACTTTTCTTCCTTGACCATTTTGACCAACTCTCCCAGATAGAGAAAAGAAGGTTCCGGCGGAGAACCACCAAAGAGGACATCCCTCCAGTTATGAAGAACTTTAACTTCACAACCTGCTTGTTTAAGGATAGCGTCCAGATAGTCTCGCCCCGTCCCATAAAGGAGGTCAACGGCAATTTTTAGCTTCGCTCTCTTTATTGCTTCCAAATTTACAAGTTCATTAATTCTGTTTATATATTCTAATCGCGGGTCTACATATTCAATCAGTCCCTTTTCTTTTCCCTTTTCCCAGGAGATATCCCTTACAGAAGATTCTCCTTCCATAAGCAAAGCGCAATTCTTCTCAATAGCATTGGTTGTCTCCGGGAGTGCTGGGCCACCCCATGAAGGAGAGAACTTTATCCCATTGTACTCCGGAGGGTTATGAGAAGCTGTAAAATTAATTCCTCCCAGCGTTCCCCTTTTTAAAATCTCATAGGCAAAAGCTGGAGTAGGAACATCCCGTGCTGTAATAAGTGCCCTTATGCCATTAGCTGCCAGAACCGTGGATGATACTTTAGCAAAATTTTCCGACATAAACCGTGTGTCGTAACCAACAACAACCTCTCGCTTATCGCTTGTTACTTGTTCCTTGATATAGTTGGCTATAGCCTGAGTTACTAATCTGACATTGCCAATGGTGAACTCGTCGGAAATAACTGCCCGCCAGCCAGCTGTGCCAAATTTTATCTGTACCATTTCTCTCCATTACTAAAATTCGTGCAACTGATTATACCACATCTCCTCTAAAAATTCAACCTTACCCCGCCGGACTTTGTGTCCATAATGGTTTTGGTAGTGTAGGGGCTCGTCCCCGTAAAAAATACGCCCCTAAAGGGCTACACTACAAAAAACCGTCTATTCTTTGACACTAAGAGTCCTCTGGAAATGTTGGAAAGTCTTCCCCCGGGCATATCTGAAGGCAAAAAATGAAGCAGTATGTGTAAAGGGTAGCCAGATTAACTCAGGCTCGCCCACCCTAGACCAGAATTCTAAGGTACAGTCCCGAGGAACAACAACATCATTAACTGTATTAATCATCAAAACAGTTTCTGGAGAAAGCCTTCCCACATAGGTGAGTGGATCGATATCTTCTAACTTCTGAGAAACCAATTGAGAAAACTCTTCCTCTGTGAGTCCTTCTTTTTTCATAACTCTTTTTCTAAAAGAACGAATTGTCTTTTCTCTCGATTGGGAAAAGAGTCTAGCCAAATCACCTCCGCCTAAAATAAACACAGAGCTCTTTATCCTCGTGTCAGTCTCAGCCACAAGAGAACTTAAGAAGGCACCCAGGCTCGCTCCGGTAGTCCCAATCCTTTGTGGATCTATCTCCTTCTGGCTGACTAGCCAATCAATACTCCTTTTAGCGTCGATAATAGTTTTTATGAATCTTCTTCTGACAATCTCCAGGTTTGCCTCACTATCCAAAAGTCTCACTACCCTTTCCAGCCTCAAACAGTTCATTCCCCGACGGACGAGAAATTTTGCCATTTTCTTGGAAAAGAAATAGTTGCCTCCAGCTATGGGCAGGATAACAATTGCCGGCGACCTCTCTTCCTTTTCCGCTTGATAATAGTAGCATCTTACCGTATTATTCTCTCCAGGAGCGGGTAGTGCTGAAGGAAAAGTGACTTTCTTAATCACATAGCCTTTCTTTCTTCTAACCAGCTTAACTTCTACAGGAAAGTCCTCCTTTGCATAATTGAAAGGAGAAACATCCTTAATCTCTTCCATCATCTTCAATTCTCCTCTTATCCCTCTGTAGGGTATATGGGCGCAAGAAGTAGTCAAAAGAAGAACAGAAAACATTAAAATACTATAATTAACAATAGATTTCAATTCACTTTTTCCTAAAATAGATTCTGGTTTCCATTTAAAAAAGCACACCTCTTCGGTGTGCTACAAAAATTGGCAGGCCTGGAGGGACTCGCCCTTCGGCCTCTCCCCTTCCTCCCTCGGCCTCAGGGTCCGGCTCGCTCGCTTCCGCCCTCCGGGCTCATCCTCCCATTGGTCGGCGCTCGCGAGCGTTCGAGTTACCAATGAGGATTGGGAGTTTTTATTCCTTTTCCCAATTATGCTTACAAAAATTGGCAGGCCTGGAGGGACTCGAACCCACAACCAACGGTTTTGGAGACCGCTACTCTAGCCAATTGAGCTACAGGCCTACTTTATCTTACGCTTTTGTTATCTATTTTACTTCCTTATGAATAGTGTGTTGGCGACAGAACCTACAGTACTTCTTCAGTTCCAGCTTCTTGGGATTCTGCTTCTTTCTCTTTTTATTCCTTCTGTATGTATAATTTCGTCTTTTACATTTGCTACAGGCAAGACTAATAGTCACTATCTCAGCTTTAGCCATTTTCTTCCTACCTCAGTGCGAGGGGATTTGGTGAAGCGAGCATTAGAATTTTTTGCTCAAAGCAAAAAATGACTCTGACCCCTTTTTTAATGACATTTTTAAATCTATTTTATTACCTCTGAAATTACTCCTGCGCCAACAGTGTGTCCGCCTTCCCTGATGGCAAACCTCAACTCCTTCTCCATAGCTATGGGAGTTATCAAATCTGCCTCAATGCTCACATTGTCTCCAGGCATCACCATCTCTACTTTCTCAGGAAGTTTCATCACTCCCGTTACATCTGTTGTCCGAAAATAGAACTGCGGACGATACCCCGGGAAAAATGGCGTATGTCTCCCTCCCTCTTCCTTGGTCAATATGTATACCTGCCCTTTGAACTTGGTGTGCGGAGTTATTGTCCCAGGAGCTGCTACCACTTGCCCTCTCTCTATCTGGTCCTTCTCTATCCCTCTCAGAAGTACTCCTATATTGTCCCCTGCTATCCCTTCATCCAGGGTCTTCCTGAACATCTCTATCCCCGTCACCACACTCTTTCTCGTCTCCTGAATCCCTACTATCTCTACATTGTCCCCTACTTTTACTTTCCCTCTCTCTGCTCTCCCTGTGGCTACTGTCCCTCTACCGGTGATGCTGAATACATCCTCTACGCTTAACAAAAATGGCTTGTCTATATCCCTCTTGGGATCCGGTATATACTCATCTATTGCCTTCAAAAGTTCAACTACAGGCTTACATTTGGGACAATCTTCTTTCCCACAACCACAGCTTAACGCCTCTGTAGCACTCCCCCTTATCATTGGTATCTTATCTCCCGGAAATTCATACTTCGTCAGAAGGTCCCTCATTTCCAGCTCTACCAGATCCAGGAGTTCCTTATCATCTACCTGATCAGTCTTGTTAAGAAATACTACTATTGCCGGCACCCCTACCTGACGGGCTAATAGAATGTGCTCCCTGGTCTGTGGCATCGGCCCATCTGCTGCACTCACTACCAAAACTGCCCCGTCCATTTGCGCTGCCCCGGT
>WJOT01000047.1 GCA_009619095.1 Clostridia bacterium | reverse complement strand
TAATTGAATATTATAGCATTGACAATATGGATAATGAAGAGGAAGTAAAATCTCTTGCTGTTACTCTGGACAATACTCCGCCGGAAACAGTTCTTTATAACGACACTATCAAATGTATAAGTTCCATCCACTATAGGCGTGACTCCCTCATTATTATTGTTATCAATTAATAAATCTCCATAAGCCTGGCTTGAGGATTTGGTAAAAATTGTCCCTGCACCACCACATTTATAGTATCCAGTCCCTCCATAGGCTGATATCGTTCCTGTATAACTATCAGTAGTATAATATATTGCTATCCTTCCACCCGCTCCTCCATTGGTTCCATCACCTCCATTAGCCTTTATACATCCATTACCAGCCAATACGTTTGTCACTATATAGATGCTCCCACCAGAGCCTCCACCACCATAGTAATTCCTGGTAGCAACATTGCTCCCCCCATTGGCTTTTATTATTCCATTAATAGTTAAAGTGCTGGATACATCGATACGGATAGTCCCTCCACCTTCACCACCATCACTATAGAAACCGCCTCCTCCACCACTCCCTAACTCGCCTGGCTGGGTTATTGAACCATAAGCAATGCCACCTGTGCCACTCTGATGTTCACCGCCATTGCCCCCATATCCTGCTCCTCCTCCATCATTTGCCGATTTGCCACCACCAGGACCATCACCATCCCGAGTTCCCACCTGCGTCTTTAGACCTCCTTGGTAACCTTTCCCATCTATATTTATACTACCATTTATGGTGATTACAGGGGCGACTAGTTCCAAGCGACCAGTATTTCCAGTGCCATCATAAGGGATAACATAGAGAGTGCCATCAATCTGGACTGAATTGGTATAAGTATGAGACCCATCCAGAGTATAGCTCTCTCCTGCTGGCACAATTAAGTCACTCGGGTTATCAGTAACTGTTGCCCTCGCCACCCCGGTAGAAATAAGAAGCATTATGAGAAATAGTAAAATTATCCGAATCCTCAACTTATCTCTCCTGCTATGAACCAGATTTCATAACCATTCACCACAATTATTCTCACAAAATTGCTTGCCAGTCCATCTTGAGTAGTAAAAGTCTTCCAGGAATTAGCTATCCTGTCAAATCTCGAAAGCCCCTCATAAGTGCCAAACCAGATGAAAGTTCCATCCAGACCTATAGAATAGACATCGTTACTAACCAATCCATCACTTATAGTGAAAGTTTCCCAGCTACTTGTCTCTTTCTCAAATCTGCTCACTCCGCCCTGAGTAGCAAACCATACATAAGAGTCTTCAACAACAATCGCCCTCACTCTACTATCTACCAATCCATCAGTTTTAGTAAAAGTCTGCCAGGTTCCATCAGCCTTATTAAACTTGCTGACCCCATTTAGAGTACCAATCCAGACGAAGTTTCCATCCACAGCTATAGACCTTACTTGATTATCCACCAGTCCGTCACTGGTAGTATAATGCTGGAAAGTCTCGTTAATCTTATCCATCCTGTTCAATCCCCAACCAGTTCCTACCCAGAGATAATTTCCGTCATTTGCTAATGAAATTACTGCAATATTTGATAAACCCTGAGCCGGGGTATAAACCTTCCACGACTCGCCCGCCTTATCCCATCTCATCAAACCACTTCTTGTCCCCACCCAGACATAATTCATATCCACTGCTATACAATAGACATAGTTCCCATATATACCATCCGAGGGAAGACTGTAAGTAGCCCAGTCTCCTTTTGCCTTATCATATTTGATTAACTTTCCAGAAACAGTCCCAAACCAGACAATCCCATCCTCAGCCATAATATATGTCGTTCCCTTCAAGTCAGGATATTCAGCCCATTTCTCTTCAGGAGAATATATCTTTAAATTGAGACTACCCTCAGAAATTGTCCCTCCTGAAGGCGTAATCTTTGCACTGACTTCCACAGGTTCACCCTTGAAATAAGTTTTCTTGTCAGTACTTGCCACAAGACTGGCTCTGAGACCCCTCACCTCAATATATCTCTCAAATAGTGTCTTCTTATTCAACTTTTCCTCATTTACTAGACAACTTAAAAGATATTCTCCATCAACAATCTGAGAACTAACAAGAGAAAATCCGATAGTCTGGGAAGCACCCCACTGAATCAAGCCGATGCCAGATTGCTCAGAGACTACTACGCCTTTCAAATCTACTATCTTAATCGTGTAATCATAATCAGTATCAACCCCACCCTGATTCTCTACTTTAATCTCTCCACTTTCCCCTACCACGTACTCTAACTTATCCAAACTGAGAACCAACTTTGATGACTGAATAGCGAAATTAAAAGTCCTGCTCAGTGTATTAGCCATTTTCAGACTAACTTCCACACTATTTGTCCCTGCTGGAGCAGTATCAGGAATGGTTAAACTATAGGGAATGTTTGTGGATTGATTGGGAAGGAGAGTAACTTTTTGAGATTGAGTAAAATTACAGGCAGGAATATTTAAAGCGATTTCTAAAGGTTCTTCAAATTTGCCAGTATTTGTAACTTCAAGGTTTATGCTGAGAGGTTCTCTGGTTTTATATAGTAACTTATCAAAACTTACTTGGGTACTAACAGAGCAGGGTATAGCCACCGAGCCACTTTCAATAGGTCTACCTTCAGTAGTCATCCTGTTAATCAATCTATAATCGCCAAACTTTACCTCACTCAGGGAGATAATAAAATCTAAATTAGTGCTTTCTCCTGGCTGTAGAGCGAAGTCCCTTGTTTCCCTCCAGACCCCATTCTTTTCAGGGTCTTCCAAAACTATCTCCAGTTTCCCATCAGATACATCACCGAGCCCAACATTTTTTACCAGAAACGATACTTCATTGGGACTGCTAAGTGAGAAAGTATCAGGGATGCCGGGTGTAACTGTCAGAATCGGCCTGGGTACCTCAAAGTAGGTGGACCCAAAACCGATGATTTCTCCATTTCTGGAAGTCTCCACCCGGACAACATAGATTCCCCTCGCTGAGCCCGTGGAAATCACTAAACGTGCCGTCTCAAAGACTGAGCCTCTCGCGGAAAGAGTTACTTCTCGATTTTCCTCAAATATCTTAATATTTTCTCCATCTGTAACAACAATTCTTAATTCCGCACTGTAATCTGCCCTCTGTTCATTCCTCAGCCCAATCTCAATGTGTACTTCTTCACCCGTATGGTAAATTTTCTTATCCACCATTACATTTGTATCAACCTGAGGACGGACTACCCATACTCCTTTCTCGGCATAAGTGACACAATAGCTCCACCAGTTCTCACGAATTGCCTTGTAATCTTGAGGCTGGTCGAACAGAACAAAACAGAATCTTGTGGAATAATTTACTGGAGTGGAAAAGACATATTGCGCCTGGGTATGGGCTAAAACAGAAATACCAGAAATACTTCCGAGATATTCGGCTCCAGGACGAGTATAAACTGCAATATCTCCGGTGAAGTCTGTATCCTTATCATTCTTAAAATATATTGTAAAAGGAACTTCCGTTCCGGCAACAACCTGTTCAACTGGAGCCACTGCCCATATCTGGTATCCCTCGTCTATCTTCCCGGCTACATAATGGTAACTGACCTGAAACCTCTCTCCTTCTGTCTCTGGCTGGATGATATTGCCACTTGCATCTCGCAAACTATAATTTACCCACCAGATTCCTAATGGTAGAGTGGCGCTCCAAGTGAATGGAATCTCTGTTGATTCTCCTGGATTTAGGGAGTGCACAACCATGGTTGTGCTGATTGTGTTCCTGTTTGGGTCTAACAGGGTTAAAAGAACACTGTTAGAGGGGCTGTTACTATGATTAGTAATAGGTATGGTGATACTCACTGTGTCAGCTGGTTTGTATTCCATGATTTCTCTCTCTGGATCTTTTGCCCAGGAGATTAAATCGCGGATGAGGGCTGTCTCATTTTGAGTTATGCCAGCATGTTCATAAGACCAGTCGGAATATAAGCTTGAAGCAACTACCCAGCCATTGCCGTATGGGTAGGCAATCATTGCTGGCATGCTATTTTTGGTTCTTCTAAGAAGAACCGTTGCATTTGATGGCCAATTTGTGAAGTACCCGTCGACATCGGCATCTAAATTAGCGGAGTCCTGACCAGCAAACATTGGATGGTAGATGTCAATATATACAGCATTGGCATGGCAGGCTTGGTCTTCATTCCATCCATAGCCACTCACTTCTCCACCAGGCAATGCGTTGAATTCGTATCCGTGTTGCTGGGTGAAACAAATTAATGTGCCGCCATTCTGAACATAATCAGCCAGGTTTTGCCTGAAAGTGGAGGAAGAGTCTAAGCCATAAAGGCCGCCAGTGGGGATAATAAGGATGGGATTGTCTGTGACATCGGGAGCAAAATCTACCTCCCGAACTCGGATAGGCTCCCGGGATAATTTGTTAGAAACAAATGAATAAAAAGAATCGGAATAACCATGATTGAGTATTGAGATATCTGGTGTAGAATCAAATTCCTGCAATATCTCATCCCAAGTAGGCATCTTCTCCCATAATGATTGAGCTTCGGAATACAAAGATTGAAGATAGGCCTCATCCGGAGATGAGTCAACTGGAAGGTTGTCAATGTATTCACTTATCTCTTTCCCAATTTGTCTTAATCTGAACTTGGTTAGTAGTCCTTGTTTATTTTTCTTTATGGCAAGGGGAGTGTAGAAGTCTATAAGCCAGATATCATAATCACTGATTGGAAATGTCACAGACCCTATTGTTGTAGATACATCATAACTCTCATCCGGATGGTCGTGCCCTGGAATATTCCATACATATTTGGCAGGATGGACAATGGTTGTTAAAGGAGAACCACAATAATAGTTACCCCGAGCCCGAAAAGAAGAATCTGTAGATAAATAAATTAACAATGCTGGATCCACAGGTTTTCCTTTATAGCGAATTTCATAATGGAGATGAGGTCCTGTTGACCGCCCTGAACTCCCCACTCTACCTATTAATTGACCGGCAGAAACATATACGCCTGTCGCTATTCCCATCGAAAAACTTTCTAAGTGGGCATAGCGAGTTTCCCAATTATTGCCATGGTCAATTATAACTAAATTACCATAACCACGATTGAAACGGTTCTTTTCCGTCCCTTCTCTAGCAAATGTAACTGTTCCTGGAAGTGAAGCAACAACACTGGCATGCTTGATATCTCTTGCTTCTTTACCACCTATGTCAATCCCTTCGTGAGGTTTTCTCCTATCCTTTGTACACCCATACCCTCCTGTGTCTGAAGTGATATAATCAAAGCCAGGCACAGGATGAAGAAACTTTGGAGATTCTGCTGTGGCTATTGTGGAAAGATTAATGATACTTAAAAGAATTAAAAATGAATATTTCTTAATCAATTGCCATCTCTCCAATATTAGTATACTTTATAGTAATATAATTTCCCCTCAGCTTGTATCAATATATGTTTACCATCTTTGGTTAAAAATATTTGCATTTGATTAAATTCTGACTTACCTTTTGGTTCAATTTTAGTCTCCCAAATTTCATCAGTTTCCGTATCTATTACAAAGAGATTATTGGTAGAAGTAACATCTGTTCTTTCACCTATTACTGCTAAACATTTACCGTCATAAGAAAATCCAAAGTCTTTGGTTTTAACTGGATATGTTTCTAACACTGTTTTCTCTGGCAACGATATAAGTTCAATCTTTTTGGAATAACAAACAATTAGCTTTTTCCCATCTTCAGAGACAATTGTGCCTTTATCAAATATCATGTTCCCTTCTCTGTCATATAATCCCTTTAATCCGACTAAATATAATATATCTTTAGATACCGACATTATCCACTCATCTTCCTTCTTCCATAAAAGCTCACCTGTTTGACTCTTATATACTCGGGATTGCCGGTTCTTGTCAGGGAATGTGGAGCTATTAGCGATGATATAATCAGAATCCGGAGAAAATATTACATCAATGCTTTCTCCCAGTTTATATGACCATACTTCCTTTCCGGTTGCATCATATACCTCTATGAGTTGGGTACTCTCCATTGCTGTTGAGGCCTCTATAACTAAATTTCCGTCTGGAGAAATGTGCGCATCTCCTCCATGCTGTTTCCACCATATTTCCTGTCCATCTTTAGTAGCATAGTGTACCTTGTCGTAAAAGGAATCGGCCGAATACGGAGTCAAATATATAACCTTATTGCCATCATCGGAAATTCTCCCATAACAAGCATTTTTCCATTCTTGAACAACAGGTTGCCCTATTGTGTTGAATATAAGGACTTTATCTATTTGCTCGGCACCACTCTCTTTGAGACTAACAATAGCATCTCCACTTATTCTTGCCAGGCCAACGCCTTCTTCGACTACCACCCCATCAAACTCTTTTTCCCACAGTAATGTTGGATTAAGTGCCCCTTCAAGACGCCTCCCCATACCCAATAAGGTCGTTGTCCCCAGAAAAGTAAACGCCGCTAACATTAAGATTTTCTTTCTCACCTTTTTGCCTCCTTTTAAGCTCTCTCTGTTAAAGATTATAATACCATCATGTTATGTTTGGGTTAAGGAATTGTTAAATTTTTGTTAATTCTTGTGAGTTTTTGTTTAGGCTACGGCCTAAGCGTTCCCCTGATACGTTCCCACCTCCTTTTTGGCCTTGAGTTTGGAACTGGCCCGTATATTTTACCAAATTTTCTTTGCTTTTACAAAAGCTCTGTCGGTCCTTCTGTCTCTGGCTGGATGGCATTGGCAGAAAGATCCTTCTTTGATAGATGGCTTTTAAGAAATATTATAGCATCGTTATATTAAATCTGTGTAAAAAAATTGTTAAATTTTTGTGAATTTTTATACCTGTTGTTTTTGTCCCACATATGGTTCATAATTGATTTTAAACGACGCCCTATAGGAAGAAAAAAAAAGGAGAAAAGTAGTAAGCTCACTTCCGGAAAGGAAAAAATTGTTACTACGGGGTAATATAGAGGCAAAGCTTACGCTTTGCGGCTACAAAAGACAACTGTAGAAAAAAGTACCTGTCACTTTTTTATCTTACGGAGTGATCTCAAACTCTTCTACGTGTAGTTTATAATCGGGTCTGATTTTTATTCTCTTACCAGTCACTTTAGAAATTTGCTCTACTTTCTTCTCGTCAAACAGGGGAGCAATTCTGGGATTCATAAACACATTAAGATATTTATCCCCTGTTTGGGCTGCCGTCCTTAAAATTTCTTTTTTAATTTTTATAAACATAGTCTTTTCTGAAAATACCAATCCGCTGCCTGCACAGTAAGGGCAGGGCTGACAAAGTATATCAATGATACTTTCCCTTCTCCTCTGACGGCTCATCTCCACCAGTCCCAGCTTGGTAATGGGTAGCAAATCTATCTTCGCTTTATCCCTCAGAGTCTGTTGGTGTAGAATATCCATAACTTTATCTCTATTTTTTCTCTGTTTCATCTCAATAAAATCTATAATGATTAGTCCTCCGATGTTCCTCAGGCGAACCTGCCGCATAATCTCCTCAGCTGCCTGGCAATTGGCAAGGAAGGTTGTCTCTTCCAGACTTTTTCCCCCGGCGAACCTGCCTGTGTTGACATCAATCGCAGTCAAAGCCTCTGCTTGCTCAATGATAATTGAACCTCCACAAGGCAATATAATTTTCTGGTCTTTCATTTTGGACAGTTGCTTTTCCAAATTGTGCATCTCAAAAAGTGGCGATTTCTTCTTATAGAGACGTAACTTCCTTAGAAGACGAGGATCTGTCATCTTCACATAACTTCTGACTTGTTTATACTCCGTCTGGGAATTTATGATTAGACTGTCTACTTCCTCAGTAAATAATTCTCGCGCTACATAAAAGATTAGACCAAATGCCTTGTGCACAAGATATCCTTCCCCAATTATCTCTTTCTTTTTCTTTATTATCTGCCACAAATTCAAAAGATATTTACATTCGCGAATTAAATCCTTTCTGCGATGACCGCTGGCTTCTGTGCGCACAACAAATCCTGCTCCTTTTGGAGTAATCTCTTTAATTATTTCTCTTAATCTCCTGCGTTCCTTATCATCCAGGATTCTCTTGGATATCCCGATATGCTCCACGTTGGGCATGAACACAAGATACCTTCCCGGAAGGCTTATCTCGGCTGTGGCCTTTGCTCCTTTGGCTCCAATTGGCTCCTTTACTATCTGAACCAATAAACGATCGCCCTTGTTTATCTGTCTCTTATCCGGCGGAATATCCCCTAAGGGGAGAAAAGCATTCTTCTCCAACCCTAAATCCAGAAAAGCAGACCTGAGTCCCTTTAGAACATTCACCACTTTTCCCTGGTAGATATTTCCCACTAAACTCTTTTCCTCTATTCTCTCAATAAATAACTCAACGAGATGCCCATCTTCAACCAGAGCAATTCTCACTTCATCTTCAGCTACATCAACTATTATTTCTTTTCTCATATAATTTTCTCCCGGGATTTCTGAAAAAGTCCCTCACTATCATTGCGAAGGACGAAGTCCTGAAGCCCCGATTCATCGGGGCCACGCTCCTTTCAGTCGCTCGCAATGACACTCCCTGGCTTTTTCAGTGATCTCTTCTTGATAGAATTTTCACCAGAATAAGAATTTCTCTCTGGTAAACTCCACAAAAGCTAAATCTTTCTTCTCCACTCCCAGAAGTGTCTTGATGATTATTCTGGGATTGAAATTGAATCCTCCTCTTACCTTCAGCAACAGTCTGATGTTCCAGTCTTTCTCCATTTCTATACTTAAAATTAGAGGGCGGACATTTATTCTCCTTTCCTTCTTATTTATAAGGAGAATCTCTTCTTTATCCAGAAAATTTCTTATCTTTACTTCTATATCTTCCTTGCTTGCTTGACCAGGAACTGTGGATTTCCCAGAAAATTGCTGAAGATTAATTCTATATGTAACCGTTTTTATCTTTACATTGTTGGACTTACCGAACAAGGGAAGTTTTTCCATATCGCGAACAGTCAGTCCCTGGGGTAATTCTTTCTGTAGATTACCTGTCGAACTGGAAATGTCTATTTTCTTATCCAGATATAGTTCTATATATTCAGCTTCACTGGCAAATCCTAAAGGAAGAGCAGGTGAAAAAGAACATTTAATCCGCGGATTAAATCCCTGAGTGTAACTCACAGGTAAGTTGGCTCTTTTGAGGGCGCGAAAGAACGTATGCATTAAGTCCAGATGCCCTATATAACGAATGGGCCCCTTTTTGCTATATTCTATTCTAACTCTTTGAACACTGTTCATTATGCCATCCTAGAATTAAGTATTGTGTCCCCAGAATTCGAGATGGCTCCAGGGTAATATTTCCTCAGGGTCTCTCTTTCGATAGACATAGAAGTCGGGGTCAATAGAACACTTGGAGAAAGCTTCCTGCCAGATATCGAAACGAAAATGTTCTTTCCACTGGTCAAATTTACAACCCATTTCCCAGGCCTTTTCCAGAACCATTCCCAGTCTCCTATCTCCCCTGCTGAACACAGCTTCTAAAAAAGAAGATTCCACAATATGCCCCTTAACCTGGGCGGGAAGTCGGCGAGAAAGATAATCCTTTTTCCTTCTCAATTCTGTAAGTTTTTCCATAGGGAGCAATTGGAAAGAAGTATGTGGTTTGGGAACAAAGGGAGCAATGGTTATGTTAAAGTTTAAGTTTTTGTGTCTCTTCTTTAGTTCTTTTACCAGTTCTATTATCGCTTCAATATCCTCTTCTTCTTCAGTAGGCAGACCAATCATAAAGTATAATTTCACCAGCCTCCAGCCAGCATTATAGGCCTGGGAAATGGTAGAAGTGAACTCTTCATCACTAATTTTCTTACCAATTAATTTGCGTAATCTTTCACTTCCTGCTTCCGGGGCAAAAGTTAACCCTGTCTTCCTAATCTTTTGAATCTGGATTGCCAGAGCGAGAGAAAACTTATCCGGTCTTAAAGAAGGTAAAGAGATGGAAGTGTGATTCTTTCCAAAGCAAGCTAAGAATTCACCAATAAGTTCCTCAATTCCAGGATAATCGGTAGAGGAAAGGGAGGTTAGAGACATCTCATCATAACCAGTCGATTTTAAAGAGACTTCAGCAATTTCCAGCAATCTCTTTTTGGACCTTACCCGGCAAGGTCCATATACTGCTTGGCTTTGACAGAAGCGGCAACTATGGGGACAACCTCGCTGTATCTCTAAGTTCAACCGATTCTGTGATATATCGATTAATGGTACCAGTGGCGCCAGAGGATAGTGAGAGGTCTCCAGGTCTACTACTCTCTTATCTATCCTTTCGGGGATTCCATCTCCTTTCCTCTCCATCCGTTGGATAGTGCCATCTTCTTTATAATTTACTTCATATAACGATGGCACATAGACTCCGGGAATCTTTGCCAGTGCTTTAAGGAACCCATTTCCCTTATTTCTAAACGCTCCGATGAAATCGGAGCTACTCCACTTCTTATAAGTTTCTATAATTTCTTCTATTACTTCCTCCCCGTCTCCCAGGACAAAAGCATCAATAAAATCGGCTAAAGGTTCGGGATTAGAAACAGAAGGACCACCCGCTATTATTAAGGGAAATTTCCCGTCTCGGTTCCGGGAACGAAGGGGAATGTTTGCTAAATTTAAGATGTTCAAAACATTGGTATAGGATAATTCGTGCTGTAGAGTAAAACCAATAATATCGAAATCCTTAAGAGGCTTCTTTGACTCCAGGGAAAAAAGAGGAATTTCTCTATCCTTCAATATCTCTTCCACATCTAATCCCGGGGCATAGACCCTTTCAGCAAGTGAGTCTTGCCTCTGGTTAATAATAGAATAGAGAATTTGCAATCCCAGGTTAGACATGCCCAGTTCATAGATATCCGGGTAACATAAAACAACTTTTACCTGGGCGCTTTCCCAATCTTTATGGACTACATTCCATTCATTACCCATATACCTGCCCGGTTTAGAAACAAACGGTAAAATGTCGTCCAGCACAGTCTTTTCCAAATTCTAACTCCATTTTGATATCTTGGAAATTACATAAAGTGCCTTTGATAAAACCGCCATTATCAAAATAAACTGCTATCTATTTTGATAATATCCGCTTCCCCCCTCACCTTAACCCCCCATAGGAGTGTCCCGACTTGTCGGGACAAAGGTACCCCGACTTGTCGGGGCGCTTTATACTCCATTATATGTTTACCAATACGTAAGGCGGCGACTGTAGATATTCAAAAGAATCCCTGCCCCGGCCATATAAATAATCAGGGCAGAGCCTCCATAGCTGACAAAAGGTAAAGGAAGCCCGGTAATCGGCATAATTCCCATAGTCATTCCCAAATTAACAATAATCTGGAAAAAGAACATAACCACAATGCCCCCTGCTAACAGGCTTCCAAAACGGTTCCTTGCCAGGGAAGCAATTCTTATTGCCCGCAAGAGCAAAATGGAGAAGAGTAAAATCAACAAGCCAGCGCCAAGAAATCCCATTTCCTCCGAAAAGAGGGAGAAGATGAAATCTGTATGTTTCGCTGGAAGAAAACCCAGTTTCCCTTGAGTTCCTGTTAACAGCCCCTTCCCCAGGAAGCCACCTGAACCAATGGAGATTTGGGATTGTATTATATGGTATCCAGCACCTAATGGGTCAATGGACGGTTTAATGAAGCAGACCAATCTCATCTTCTGATACTCTTTTAGAAAGAGGTCTAAAGGATAGGAGAGCATAATTCCACCGGAGACGACTAAGGAAGTGAACAGAAAATGGTTAACCCCTACACGAAATTTAAGCCTGGATAAGATATAACAGACGAGCCCAATAACTGCAATAACGACTATTATAAAGCCAAGAGTGAACCCAAAGTTACTGAAAATTCTGGAAAAAAAAGTCTTATTTTGAGAGTCGAGAGCCAAAAGTAAAGGAATTCCTAAAGCTAAAATTCCCATAGAGATAAAGGATACGAGATAGATTACCCTCGCTCCTGCAAGATATAACATTGCCAAAAATATTACCAGAAAGACCAGAGCCGAGCCCGGGTCGGGTTGCAATACAATAAGTGCCACAGGGACAAGAGTTAACAAGAAAGGAACTATCAGTCCGGAAATTCTCTTCACCGCCTCGGGATAATTGGTTAGGTGTTGAGCGAGTATAATAATCAGACCGAGCTTGGCGAACTCAGCAGTCTGAAACGTGAGATTCCCAATAGGAAGCCAGCTGCGGGCGCCATGTGCACTCTTACCGAATAATAGAGTAAGAACTAATAGAAGAAGTGAAAATAGGTATATCCCTTTCCCATACTGATTGAATAACTGGTAATTTATACCCATTACAACTATTATCACTGCCATCCCCAGGAGAGCATAAAAACCTTGTCTTGCATAGAAAGGAGTTTTCGCCGGGCTTCCATACATTGCACTATAAATCATTAAACAGCCAATGGCAATAAGGAGAACCATGGCGAAAAATAGATAGTAATCGAATCTTATAGAAATGTCTTTAAGGCGCATATTCTAAACGCTCCGATAAACGCTCCGATAAATCGGAGCTACTCCAAACGCTCCGATGAATCGGAGCTACTCCTTTAATCCTTATAGACGAAAATTTCTGGTTCTTTCTCTCCTTTAAGAGTAAATACTCCATTCAATATCCTTCTGGCTAAAGGCGCAGCCGCACTAGCTCCATGCCCCCCGTGTTCCACCAGGACCGCTAAAGCAATTATGGGAGCCTCTTCTGGCGCATAGCAGATAAACCAGGCGTGGTCTTCCCCATGGGGATTCTCCGCAGTTCCTGTCTTGCCACACACACTCAATCTTTTAAACTTTACTACCTGAGAAGTGCCGGAGAGAACAGCTTCTCTGAGTCCCCTTCTTATGATGGAGAGTGTCCCCGAAGAAATTTTCACCTCTCCCATTACTTTGGGCTGGAAAGTCTTAATTACATTCTCCTGCCCATCAATTATTTTTTTAACAATAAAAGGTTTATAAATTATACCTCCATTAGCTACCAGACTGATTAAACTTACCATCTGTAGAGGACTAACTTCCAGATAACCCTGCCCAATGCTCATGTTAGCTGTATCACCAGGATACCACTGTTCACCAAAATTTATCTTTTTCCAGGTGGAATCCGGCACGAGACCCCTTGCCTCTGAGGGCAGGGAAATGCCAATTTTTTCCGCCAATCCCAGCATGCGAGCGTATTTTGCTATCTTGTCCCCACCCACTTTTAAACCGAGCTGATAGAAAAATACATCACAAGATTTAGCAATCGCCTGAACAATATCCAAACGACCATGCCCTTTTTCTCTCCAACACTTAAACTTTCTATCTCCGATTTGTAAGCTGCCTCGGCAGCTCATAGTCTCATCTACACTGATGACTCCCTCTTCCAGAGCAGCTATGGCGGTAACAATTTTAAATAGAGAGCCAGGAGCATACTGACTTTGAATTGCCCTATGGAACATGGGAAGTCCTGGATCGGTAAATAACTCCTGGGTGCGAGATGGAGTGAGACGTTCGGTAAATAGATTGGGGTCGAAATCGGGTTTACTTACCAGGGCCAAAACTTCACCATTGGCAGGGTTAATTACACAGATTGCACCTGCTTTACCCTTCAGGGTATCCTCACAGAGCTTCTGGATTCTCTCATCAAGGGTCAGAATTAGACTATCACCTTCCTCAGGCAGGACGCTACTAATTATTCTAATCTGGCGACCCCTGGCGTCCATCTCTACCTGGCGACCACCACTTCTCCCGCGTAAAGAATTATCGTAAATCTTTTCTACGCCAGATTTTCCGATAATATCCCCCAACTTGTATCCAGCCCTAGATAGAGCTCGTAGCTCCTTTGGTCCGATCTCTCCCAGATGACCTAAAAGATGGCTGGCGAAATTTCTGTGTAGATAATGGCGTTTAGGTTGGACTTCAATATTTACACCAGGAAGGTTAACTTTCTCCTCTGCCAGGCAGAAGACCTTGGGGCGGGGAACGTTCTCAGCCAGAAGGATATTTAGTGGCTGGCGAATCGAAGAGCGCACTTTTGCTAACATCGAATGGTAGTCGAGATTTAAAATCCCGCCTAATTTCTTGAGTATCTCTTCCGTTTCCTCCCGGGTCAAATTGGTGGGCGAGAAGAGAACTGAAAAGGACCCTATATTCCGAACGATAACTTTCCCATTCCGGTCGTAGATAATACCCCGGGGAGCAGGGTCGAAAAAAAGTTGGATACGATTGGCTTCGGAAAGTTTGTAAAGTTCCCCTTTTTTGATTATTTGAAGGCTGAATAGCCTTATGAAAAGAATGGCAAGAGTGGCGATTACGAAATATCTAAACCACACCAGAGATCTCTGAAGTCTCGCCTCAAATTGCCGATCGATTTCGCTCTGATGCATAAATTCCCTCCCCCCACAACTTTTCCCATTGTTCCATTATCCAGAACAATAAAGGAGCCAGGAGACTATTATAAACGGGATAAAAAATAACTATAAAGAACGGCACCTGAGGTGGGGGTTGACCAAAGAAAATTTTTATCCAATACATACTCCAATACTGACAAAGGCAGGCAAAAAATACCACAAATATCTGGCTCATGGGATTCCCTCTAACCAGCCTTTTTTGGAATGTTCCCACAGAAAAGCCAATCAGGGTCTTAATTAAACAGTTAGCCCCAAAGAGCCCAAAAGCAAAAAGGTCCTGAAGCAACCCCAAAAAAAACCCGATGGGAATCCCCAATGTAGGACCATGCTTCAGCGAGAAGTAGACCACTCCTATTAGTATCAGGTCGGGAGTTACATTTCTTATGGCTAAGTGACGGAGAAGGACAATCTGAATTGTTACAAATAGAAGGAGGGATACTAATAAGAATATATATCTTTTCATTCTATTGACTCTTTTATTCTCGGTAGCCGCAACCTTTAGGTTGCGAAACGCTCCGATAAATCGGAGCTACTCCTTATAATCGCTCCGATGAATCGGAGCGGCTACCATTTTATCGCTTAATTATCTGGACGTCCTCTAACTGATTTATATTTACCCGGGGAACCACCCAAGCCCGCTTCTCTAATCCTCCCACCCCCCTTAGAACTTCCTCCACCGAGCCAATAACCAGTCCCGCGGGAAATATTCTTCCCATCCCGGAAGTTATAATCAGGTCGCCAATTTCCAAATCCGCAGTGGGAGATAAATATTTAAGCAAAAGGGACCTCTCTCCTGTCCCGGCAATCACTCCTTTCTCTCGGCTTCTTTGAACCATGGCTGCCAACTCACTATTGGAATCAGTTATCAACAGAACCTTACTCATATCAGGGCCAGACTCACTAATCCTGCCCACTACCGCCATTCCATTCAAACGCTCCGATTTCATCGGAGCTACTCCAGGATCTTGTGGATTTCCTCCTTCCTGCCAGGCAACTACAGGTGTATCTTTTTCAAATCCCTGATTTATTCCTTTATCAATGAGTAAAGCAGAAGAGAACAGGGAAGGAGTCCAGCCTACCACTCTGGCTGAAACCAGTTCATAAGGAGTTTCCTCCTGGTAATTGAGGATTCTCTTTAACCTCTTGCTCTCAGAAATGGTTTCCTGAAGCTTCTCCTTTTCCTGGAGAAGAGAAGTTATTCTCTCCTGGAGGATTTTATTTTCTTCACGAGCAGAAACGAGCTGAGATATGCTCCTCCCAATTCGACCAGTTTCACTCAATAGCTTACTTACTATCCTGGGACTGGGAGCCAATAAATATAAGAAAAGAGCTCTGCCTACTTTAACTATCCGACCCGTGCGAAAAATGAGAAGTAAAAGGGAAATGGAGAGATAAATTATTAATAGCCTGAGCAATTTATGCTTCTCTTTGAGTAGCACCTAAACCACCAAGTAAGACAAATACTATATTTTTTATTTCCTCTGTTTTATTTTTTCCAGTTCTTCCAGATAGGTGCCAGCTCCCAGGACTACGCAGGTTAGTGGGTCAGGGGCGAGATTGACCGGAAGTTCAGTCTCTTTGCTTAATAGTTCAGGGAGCCCGGAGAGCAAAGCTCCCCCTCCTACCAGAATAATCCCCCGGTCAACAAGGTCAGCAGACAACTCGGCAGGAGTATCTTCTAATGTATCCTTGATCAGGTTTACAATGATATTGATTGGGCTCTTTATTGCCTCGTGCATCTCTCCAGAAGAAACCTTGACAGTTTTGGGCAAGCCTGTAGAAAGATCGCGCCCTTTAACTTCAATTGTCTTCTCTTCTTTCTCCGGCAAAGCAGAACCAATCCTGATCTTTGTTTCTTCGGCTGTTCTTTCTCCGATTAATAAATTTCTTTCCTTTTTAAAATAGCTTATAATCGCCTCATCCACTTCATCACCAGCTACTCGAACTGACCTGGAAAGCACCATGCCTCCTAAAGAAATAACCGCCACTTCTGTCGTGCCCCCCCCCAATATCCACTACCAT
>WJOT01000028.1 GCA_009619095.1 Clostridia bacterium | reverse complement strand
CGTAAGATACCTGTGAATATTGAAAGGGCGAAACAGCATATTGATAAAGCACATAGTAATTTACGTGCCATGAAAATAATGTTTGATAATAATTTATTTGATTGGGCAATTAATTGCGGATACTACGCTATGTATCATGCAGTATTAGCATCGTTATTTAGAATAGGTATCCGAGCCACAGCCCATTATTGTGCTATAGCAGCCTTTAAAAAATTTTATGTTGAGCGCGGTAAAGTAAAACCAGAATATGTCGGCTATATAAAAAAGGCAAGACAGCTCGAGCAAAAGTATGCAAAAACTTTAGAGAAAGCACAAGAAAACAGAGTTATTGAACAATACGGCGTTGAGATTCTTAGTAACGACGATGCTGAATGGATTATAGAAGACGCAAAGGATTTTGTTCTTAAAATAGAAGAAGTATTAGCCGAATAGGAGTGTCCCGACGAGTCGGGACTAGGGTAAAGCTCTCGCTTTACACTCCAAGGAGGAGGAAGATAATGGTTAAAAAGATAGTTGTTTTGGAGTCTCTGTTTTTAGTGCTGTTTCTTTCTATGGCAGGTTGCGTCCACTCTGAGCCAAATTTTTCTCCTGAGTCTAATTTTTCCCTATTCGACCCGGGAGCGGAGAAAATTGTCAATTATGAGAAGTATGGAGATTTTTCAGGCGTAGGTACAAAGGATTATAAGTACGTCGTCAAAGACCGAAAAGGACTGGCAAAAGCAATAGGAGAAGGAATATATCCCAATACGGAGAGCGTCCTCAAGGACCCTGCCTATCAATCGCTCAAGTCTGCCGGGGAATTGGAAGGCGATATCTGGTCATTTGTGGAGACAGAGAATTATCAGGCGAACTTTTTCAAATGGGCAACTACAGAAGAGACAAAGATACCGGGACTGAAGCTTTATTTTACTGGCTTAGCTCTGGAAAAGGCTGGTCTTTTTGCGCATGCAATAAAAGCCTACTATGCCCTTGTGGTAAACTTTCCCGGGACGATGGACTGGACCTTCTTTCACACGCCCTGGTACCCTGCAAGAGTAGCCATCGATAAGATTATTGTCATCTCTCGCAACCACCCGGAGCTGGGAATGAAATTAGTCGATACTCAAATTAGGATAGAAAACGGTTATGATAACGACCCTGATAACGATGTATTCATTGTGAATCCTGGAAAGATAGTGTCTTGCCCGCCAGATAAAGTTAGAGAGAAAAGGGCCGACCTCAGTAAATTGAAAATTACAAGGACAATAGGGAAAGGTCGTGTGCAATTAGTGCAATTTGAAAATCACCACTGGCAGATGCGTGTGGATGGCAAGCCTTTTATTACTAAAAGTGTCGCTTATACGCCAAATAAAATAGGACTGACACCGGACAATGGTTCTCTGATTGTATACAAAGACTGGATGGTAGCCGATTTTGATAACAATGGAAAGGTGGACGGAGCTTTTGATGCCTGGGTGGACAAAAACAGAAATAATCAACAGGACCCTGATGAGTCGGCGGTGGGAGATTTTGAGTTGATGAAGGAGATGGGGGTTAATGCAATCAGGGTCTATCATCATAGTTACAATAAGGATTTGCTCAAGAGCCTTTATGAAAATTATGGCATTATGGTTATGATGGGAGACTATCTGGGGGCATATGCTGTGGGTTCAGGAGCCGCCTGGAACGTGGGTACTGACTACACTTATCTTGAACATCAGAAGAATATGATAAAAAGTATTAAAGAAATGGTGATGGAACATAAGGACGAGCCTTATATTTTAATGTGGGTTTTGGGGAATGAGAATAATTATGGCGTTGCCAATAATGCCAATGTGGAACCTGTCACATATTATAGATTTGCCAATCATGTGGCTAAATGGATTAAATCCGTTGACCCCAACCACCCTGTGGCAATTTGCAACGGGGATGTTCTCTTTCTGGATATTTTTACAAAGTACTGCCCGGATGTCGATATCTACGGTACCAATAGCTATCGGGGCAAAGATGGATTCGGCAAGAGCCTCTGGGAAAGCGTCAAAGAAGAGTGTGATAAGTCAGTCCTGATTACCGAATACGGCTGCCCTGCTTATGCTGAAGGAAAGAGTCGGGAAGTGGCTGAACGGGCACAGGCAGAGTACCATAGAGGTTGCTGGGAAGACATTATATTCAATAGTGCCGGCATGGGGACAGGCAATGCCATAGGTGGAGTTGCTTTTGAGTGGGTCGATGAGTGGTGGAAGGATGGCAATGCCTGGGAGGCAGGAAAGCAGGGAACAAAAGGTCAGTTCAAAGGTCCTTTTCTTGATGGCTGGCTGTATGAAGAATGGCTGGGAATATGCAGCCAGGGAGATGGGACTCATAGTCCATTCCTGCGCCATCTCCGTCCTGTCTACTATCTCTACCAAGAATTATGGAAAAAGTGACAGGTACTTTTTTAAAAAATTTACAGAGATTTTACAATTCTTTTACACATCCTTAACATTAGTAAGATATACTATATTTTAACATATTCCGAAAAGGCAAACTCCGAGCAATCGGAGGGCGCAAAGCTACGGAACCCAAAAGGCAAATTAAGCGTTTGGTTTCGTCGGTTAGCCGGGCTGCCGATAACGAAAGTTATGTGACAGGTCGGCTTTTTATTATTGTAACGATAATTCGGAGTGTAAAGTGCCCCGATAAAGGAGTGTAAAGCGAGAGCTTTACTTTAGTCAAACTTTCGTTTGACACTCCAGACAAACTCTTGGAGTGTAAAGCGCCCTGATAAATCGGGATACTTAGGAGGGGTTCTTGAAGCGGATAGTTTTTTTAATTTTCTCAATTCTTTTTCTGGCACTGGAATGCTTGGCGAGAGAAGTTCCAGTCGGGTATTTATGGATAGATACCATATTGAATGTAGAAATGATTAGTAAGAAGGTAGCGCCGCACTGGCAGGTTGAGGATAGTGGTTTAGCCAAGGACTTTACTTATGATGAAACCACCACCTTCCCCAACAAATGGAAAAGTAGTGACGGGGAATCGCTCTTTCTCAATCTCGGGTTTCGCCCAGTGGAGAGAGTTGTCGGGGAGTTGGGAGTGGAGGTCGTAGGGAATTATGCTGATACTCTGTATCAGCCCATTAATGATGAGCATCGTTTAGATTTTAATAAAGAGAGGTTTCGCTGGGTAAAGGGAGAACTGAAGTACCAGGGAGACTGGTTAAAGGCAAATATTTTTCGGGGAATTGGTCATTACCACTGGGGATATGAGGGAGATATCTTTGGGCTCTATCCCGAACAGTATGATATCGACACCTATAGAAGAGTCAGCGGAAGGTCTATCCCCCAGGGTGGAGAGATTACAATCAGCCGTTTTGTCGGCGGTAAGGCAACAGTGGTAACAGGCCCGGAATTGGTCTGGGGTAGTGATTGGTCAACTTATGCCAGATATAATTTCTGGTGTGGTCCTCTGGCCTGGGCGATGATTTATAAGAATGAAAAGATAAAATGGGGCAAAGAAAACGAACATTTACAGGCAGGGGAAATTAGCGCACAAACTAAGCTTTTGGATATGTTTCCGTTCCAGTTCGGTCTACTTTATCAGCCATTCCGTGTAGGTTACAAATATACGTATGTAAAGGCGAGTGCGCCCTATGATGTAAATGATATAAAGGAAGGAGAGACTGACCACTGGGATGCAATCGGCGTAAAGACAAGTATAAGGACAAGAGAGATTCCCTGGCTTAACAGGGCTACTCTTACTTACACCTATGCTGGACTGGTGGCAGGAAATAAGCATGAAATTCTGCTACAGTTAGAAAAGGCTCTCTCAGGTTCTTTGAATTCTACTTTGGAATTTACTTACAGGCACCCGGTATTAGGTCCCGTCCCTTATATCTATGAAGGCACAGAAGACAATCCGGGACCGCCGTTGGCTCTCCCCAGGGGAGAGAATGACCCATTCTGGGTAAATCAGGACAATCGTGAAGCAACTCTTCTGGCTCTCTTTTTCACTTATGACCCTACTCCAGGAACCTGGTTTTATCGCTGGCAGCCAAATATTTTGGAGGAATGGAATCTCAATCCTCAAGAAGATGCTAAAATCTCTTTTGCTCTTGGCTACTTTCTTTCATATTTCCCCACTACCACTGACTTACAGACTTACTACAGTAAGGAAGGAGAAATAGTGTGGGAGCCGAGTTATAGTAATGGTATGTGGGCCACTAAGAGGCCCATCCATTCTTTTTCGCTTATTGCAAAAGTCAACACAGGAGGGCCAAAGTTTCTCATCAATATGCGCGGAGGTGAGTTATTGGCCACGGGCGGGATGAGCTATACTACCAGCGACGATAAAGAGAAGCCCGAGACGGACTTCTTTTCCATAGGGGCGGGTATAACCGAGGGACCCTACCACTTAGGGTTCAGTTTTGGAAGCGCTGTCTGGGGACCTGAAGAGTGGCACAGGAGATTTGGAGAGACAGTGGATAGGCTATACAGGGTTTCCTTAAGCAGAACCATCGGGAAATATTCTACCGTGGGTATAGAGTATATTGGTTATAGAGAAAGCGATGGCAAATATATTGCTCCAGAATTAGGTGCTTTTGATGAGATAAGGCTCTTTTATAGACTCCACTTTTCAAGTCTATTGCCCATTGTTAGGTAGTTTTATATTCTAGGGTGGTAATTGGAGTGTCAAACGAAAGTTTGACTGGGGGTAAAGCTCTCGCTTTACACTCCAGAAGGTTGAGGGGACTTTTGGAGTCTCAAACGAAAGTTTGACTGAAAAAATGAAAAGAATTATCAATCTTCTATTTCCCCTGTTAATAATAATGGTTGCTATAGAAATTCCAGTAAATGGTGATGAAGGAAATAGGGAGACCAAATATAACGAAGTAAAAGTTGTGAAACTTCCCAATGGAAATTGGCAACTAATGGTAAATAGCCAACCTTATTTTGTTAAAGGAATTACATATAGCCCTCATAAAGTTGGACAAGATCCAAATCAGGCTACTTTGGATGATTGGATGATAGCTGATTACAACAATAATGGACGAATTGATGGTCCTTACGGTGCCTGGGTAGATAAGAACCAAAATAATAAACAAGATAACGATGAAATTGTAGTCGGAGATTTTCAATTAATTAAAGAGATGGGATGCAATACAATTCGTCTTTACCACCACGCTTCAAATAACCCAGCAGTAAAGAAATCATATATCTATAAAAACAGCTTTAATCTTTATGACCATCCATTTAATAAAGAACTGTTGAGGGATTTATACTCTACCTATGGAATCCGGGTAATTATGGGTGATTTTCTGGGAGCTTACGCTACCGGGTCGGGAGCTCAATGGGAGGAAGGAACAGATTATCGAGATGAAACTCAACGGGAAAACATGATGAATAGTGTCCGGGATTTGGTATTAGAACATAAGGATGAAGATTATGTTTTATTCTGGATGTTAGGAAATGAAAACAACTACGCTCGTTTAACACATACTAATGCTCAAAAATATCCTGAAGTATATGCTAAATTTGTGAACGAGGTAGCCAAAATGATTCACCGTTTAGACCCCAACCATCCTGTAGCCGTCTGTAATGGAGATTTAGGGATGCTTGATTACTATGTAAAATTTGCTCCAGAGATAGATATTTTTGGGGCTAATTCATATCGTGGACCTAATGGCTTTGGAGACCTTTGGAAAACAATAAAAAATAAATACAATAGACCTGTATTAATAACCGAATATGGTACCGGTTTGCCTCTTCAGGGCGGAGAGCCTTCGGAAAGTAAACAAGCAGAATATCACCAAGGATGCTGGAACGATATAGTCCGCAATCAGTCCGGAGGAGAAGGAAGGGGTAATGCTATCGGTGGTGTCATCTATACCTGGGTAGATATATGGTGGTTGGGTGGTAACCCACTCACCCTGGAACCTCCTGAGCAATACGGCCTATGCAGTCAAGGCGATGGACTCCACAGCCCTTTCTTGAGAGAGCCCAGGGAAACTTATTATCTATACCAAAAATTGTGGAGAGAATGAAAAGTTGAGGAGAGGGAAAAATGGGAAATAAAATATTCAAATTAATAGCTGTTCTATTTTTTCTGGTTCTAATCGGTTGCGATCAGAATCCATTCGACAAACTTTATGACCCCACAGGAGACGGAGCTCTGGGTGGAGGATGGGGAGATTGGAAAATCTATGATGACCAGCTGAATACCCGCGGGGGAGTAATGCTCTGTCCCAGTGATGAACATCAGACTTTTGCTGAAGTAACTGGAAATCCCCATAGTGGCGAAAGATGCATAAAGTACTCCTGGGATGGGACAAAGTTATGGGATAAAGAAAAGAACGAACCCGCTGACTGGACAGCAGCCGTTCTAATTGTTGCCCCTACCTGGCGGGAGTACGGGCAAGAGAAAGACCTGAGGCTAGGGGATTATACCAAGATTACCTTTTGGGTAAGAGGAAAGCTTTCTAGAAATGGAGAAATCAGATTTGAAGGCCCGGGAGACTATAAAAAGGGCAAGTGCGACTTTAAAAAGCTAGACCAGCTTCCAGGCGATTGGCGTGAGTATAAAATAGACTTTACCGGCAAGACTGACCTTTCACGGGCGAAGGAGTTTTTCAAAATTGTTTTTGATGGAGGTGGTGGAACAGTATACGTGGATGACATAACCTATAAGTAAGTAATTTTCCATGAAAATGGTAGTCGCTCCGATTCATCGGAGCGTCCATATTCGCAGACTGAAGTCTGCGACTACCTTCATCGGAGAGTTGGAAAGCTTTACCAAATCTTAGAGAAAGGAGGAAGAGATGAAAAAGAATCTGACATTAGCGATTTTGCTGATAGGGGCACTGACACTTGTTTTGGGTTGCACAAGGTATTTAGCAGAAGAGCCTCTAAAGAGGGAAACAGAAGTGGCTATGGCTCCCACAGAAGAGGCGCCAGAATTGAAGTCTCTGGCACCGATTGAAGAGGCGCCAGAATTGAAGTCTCTGGCACCGATTGAAGAGGCTCCCGCGGAGATTGAGCCTTCAGAAACTAAGGAAGTGGTTTCCAAACCAGCCAGAAAAGCGGATTTCAAAAGAGTCTTCAATGTCTACACCGACAGAGTAGCGCGCGATAACCATTATTGCCCTTCAGGCTGGATGGGAGACTACGGAGACTTGAGGATTATTGAGAACTGGGCTCAAAAACCCCATTCGGGAAAGACTTGCATAAGGATTGAATATTCAGCTAAGAGCTCACAGGGAGCTGGATGGGCAGGCATCTACTGGCAGAACCCACCCAATAACTGGGGAACAGTAAAAGGAGGCTACAATTTAACCGGGGCAAAGAAACTAACCTTCTGGGCGAGAGGAGAAAAGGGAAGAGAAATCGCAGAGTTTAAGATGGGCGGAATTACTGGAGAATATGCAGATTCCGCTTCCGCAAGTGCAGGCGTGATAGAACTGACCAAGAAGTGGAAAATGTATACAATAGATTTGGTAGATAAAGACCTCTCCTACATCAGTGGTGGATTTTGCTGGGTGACCAGTTATTATGATAATCCCAACGGCTGCGTTGTCTGCCTGGACGATATAAAATACGAATAAGGGGAGTGTAATCCTGATAAAGGACAGCTACTCGGGGTCGTCTCTGACCCCGAGGTAACTTTGTTGGGCTCAGGGACGAGCCCGACCAAGTTAGGTCGGTCGCCCTTTAGGGTGACGAAACCATTTCTGTGGAGTGTAAAGCGGAAGCTTTACGTTGTCAAACTTTCGTTTGACACTCCAAACAAACTTCAGGAGAGGAATAATGGAAAAGAAATTGATTTTCATTCTTTTGTTCATCTTGTTGTTACCTTCCCAATCTATTTCTGCCGACAGAGAACTTTTCTATGTCTACTCAAGCAAGTATCCTAAGGAAAACCATTATTCCCCTTCCGGATTAATGGGAGATACAGGAGACATAGGATTGAGTGGAGGATATATTCCCACTCCCTCAGGTGGGAAAGCCTGTTTGAAAATAGCCTACAAGCCGAAAGGCGCCAAGGAGTGGGCGGGCATTTACTGGCAGAATCCGCCCAATAACTGGGGAGAAGTTGAAGGTGGTTATAACCTTGAGGGAGCAGATAAATTGACCTTCTGGGCTAAAGGAGAAAAGGGCAGGGAGAGGATAGCTCTGTTCAAGATTGGTGGCATAACAGGAAGGTATAACGATTCTGACAGCGCCTCCATAGGTCCGGTGAAGTTATCCAAAAAATGGAAGCAGTATACCATCAGTTTGAAAAGAAAAGATTTGCATTATATATCTGGCGGCTTCTGCTTTACTGTAAGGAGAGTAGACAATCCGAGAGGGGGCACTTTTTATCTCGATGAAATAAGATACGAGGGAAAAGAAATCAAAGGAGCAGAAATAGCAATTGATAGAACTCCTCCCAAGGTCTCTATGCATATTCCCGCAAACTCTTTTTCTCCCGATGGCGATGGAGTAAATGACTTAATATCCTTCGAGGTAAAGGCTAAAGATAACGTCGCAGTAAATAGCTGGAGACTGGAAATATCAACGCTCGATGGTAAATCGGTACGAACTTTTCAAGGCGACGGGACACCTCCCTCGAAGTTAGCCTGGGATGGCATTGATGACTATTATCACCGGCTCTCACCTTCCGGAGAATATGTTACTGTTTTCAGCGCCTCTGATAGGGCAGGCAACTGGGGCCTGAGTGAAACTCAGAAGATTGAATTGAAACTCATTCCTCAACTTAAAGAAGTCAAAGTCATTGAAGAAGAACGGGGATTGGTGGTTAGGCTTACCTCCAAGGTCCTTTTCGATTTTGACAGATTTGAATTGAAAGAGATAGCTCGCTCTTCCCTTGATGAAGTGGTGAATTTACTTAAAGCTTATCCAGAGAATAAGGTAAAGGTTGAAGGTCATACTGATAGCGTTGGCACTGCAGACTATAATTTGCAGCTTTCCCAACTACGAGCAGCGAGCGTAGCCAAATACCTGATTCGGGAAGGGATTCCAACTTCAAGGATAGAAATTGCTGGCTATGGTGAAACGAAACCTATTACTTCCAATGTTACTATTCAGGGAAGGCAGCAGAACAGAAGAGTAGAAGTCGTCATCCTGAAATAAAAAAGGGGACAGGTACATTTTTCACAAAAAAGTGACAGGTACAATTTTTCTGAAAAAATTTTACAATTTTTTTACAAAAACTTTACACATCTATAACATTAATAAGATATACTATTGGCAAAGGAATATTTCCGAAAAGGCAAACCCCGAGAGATTGGGGAGCGCAAAGCTCAGGGACCAAAGCGTAGAGGAGGCAGTTTGTAACCTCCTAAAAGTGATGGTTTCCGTTGAGTCCGCCGGGCTGCCGATAACGCAAGTTATGTGACAGGTCGGTTTTTTTATTATGGGAGTTTACGAGTTCGGTCGGTCGCCCTTCAGGGTGACGGCGAGCGGCGATGTAGGGGCGAGCCGCCGTGCTCGCCCAAAGGACGGCACCATAAATGGTGCCCGACCAGTAATTGGTTGGTCGCCTTTTAGGATGACGCAAATTAAGTGAAAGGAAAGTGATGTGGATGCAAACAAAAACCGATAAAGAACAAAAAATTCTTACGAAACAGAAAGGAGGTGAAAAAAGATGAAGACAAGGACTTTAGTTGTTTTTGGTCTTGCAATGGGAATGGTGGTAGCTTGTTTAGGGATAGCTACTGCTGCCTTTACCCCAGTTAGCTCGAAATCTGTGACAGCAGAAATTGAATTTACCGAGCTTCCTAGTGGAACGATGACAGCAGATCTCTATAACCACGACGGCACCTCGGCACCCGAGATTTCCTGGACTGGTGTGACTCTAGGTGTAACTGAGTGGAAAGCAGCCGACCAGTATATTGAGGTAACCAACACTTACAATAAAACTGGTTGGGGAATTCAGATTTACACCGATAACTTGCCGTCTGGGACAACCGAGTATAATCCGGCTGGTCTAATAGCCACTGATGATGAAAAGAGCGTGCTACCTCTTACATGGAGAATCATGGGTGAAAAAGTCATCTCCGGCTCGGATGAGCTCGATATACAAGAGGTGCCTGATCCGGTTGATCCGGACAAGCATCATCTCCAGCCCGCTAAGGACGCAGGCAAGGTGTACTATCCGTGGCTGTGGATGAAGGATGCCAGCACGCCGGAGATTCCGGAGCTGTATACGGAGGCGTTCGTGAATGGAGAAGATTATGTGACCGTCTGGAATGAGACCGGCGTTCACCATGCCGAAGGTCCACTTGACTACTATGCTTCTCCTTCTCCAAACTATGTCTATATTGGAGCGAGGTTCACAACAGCTACGACACCAAGGATCTACAGGACCAGTAAGCTGACTGTAGAACTATTCTGGCAGTAATCAGATAACTCTCTATTATGGGATGGGAGCTCAGCTCCCACCCATATGAGGGTTAAACTGGTTGAAGTGTAATCGCGGAGGGGCGACCGCAATTTATCCCGATACATCGGGATGGTCGCCCAGTGGTCAAACTTTCGTTTGACACTCCAGAGGCAATAAATAAATTGGTTACACAATGAAAACTATGAACAGAAAAAATCTTATCATCCTATTCTCTCTGTTTTTAACAGGGATATCCATATCCGCAGTTAGCTCTGCCCGGGCGGACGTATATAATGTTTATAACGATGCCGGGATTCCTGGAGATTCTGATGTCTGGAAATGGTCATATGGTAATTCAGGTTCATTTAACGGAGACTATATGGGTGAAAACCCACCAGAAGGGAATAAATGCTTCAAGACGAGTCATACCTCTTGGGCTGGCTGGGGAGTCTTCTTGATTAAGCCCGTTGAGCATACAGTAAACTTATCCAATTATGATAGTTTAAAATTCTGGATAAAGACATCTAAAGTTCAAAACTATCTGATAAAAATTGAAATTCAAGAAGCTAATAGCAACGGAAAAAAATCAGATGCTATCTATATAGAAGGGTCTTATTCTTGGAAAGAAATAACCGTCCTGAAGAGCTGGTTTAAAGGAGTGGACTTTAGTAAAATCTTTTCACCATTTATAGTGACGATGAATTACCCCGGGGAATTCTACATCGATGATGTTCGCTGGACAACTCCCAATTCATTCCCCAATCAACCCAGTTCACTTGGACCCACAAAATATGTGAATGGAAGCTGGGGGACTGATAACACACCCACACTACAGTTCACTCAGTCGGACCCGGATACAACAGACACATTGAAGTATACTATACAAATAGATAATAATTCCAATTTCTTATCACCGGAAGTTAATTATACATCTAGTCTATTGGCTCAAGGAGAAACGAGCTATACACCACCAGCCTTAGCCAATGAGAGTTACTACTGGCGGGTGATGTCCACAGACAATAAAGGAGCAACGAGTGGTTGGGCAATCGCCAATGGCGGGAATGTGGCGTTCGGGATAGACACAAGCATGCCCTCGATTCCGGAGGTGACAGATGATGGAGAGTACACATCATCAACGACACAATTGCATGCCACCTGGTCTTCATCTGATGCCCAGTCAGGGATAGCCGAGTATCAGTATGGTATTGGCACAACAGCAGGAGGGACAGACGTAGTTGGCTGGACGTCGGCAGGGATAAACACTTCGGTGACAAAGACAGGATTGAGTTTAGTTGATGGGGAGACATATTACTTTACAGTGAAGGCGAAGAATGGAGCAGAACTCTGGAGTAATGCAGAGAATAGTGATGGTATAACGGTGAACACAAACGTTCCCGAATCTCCTCTACTGGTATCGCCAGCAAATGGTAGTGCCACCAATGATACCACGCCGACATTTGACTGGAGTGATGTGAGTGACCCATCGGGCATAACTTACCAGATACAGGTAGATAATACGGGAAGTAGTTTTCCTTCACCAGAGATAGATGAGAGCGGACTGGCATCATCAACCTATACACCGGCAACTGTCCTGGAAGCAGGGGACTACTGGTGGAGGGTGATAGCCACAAGTGGAGTGGGCATTACAGGGGGATGGTCAGCGACCTGGACATTAATAATAGACGCAACTGCACCAGGAGCGCCAACATTGATATCGCCAATTGATAATTATGTAACTAATGACCAGACACCGACTTTTGACTGGAGTGATGTGAGCGACCCTACTGGAGTCACTTATGAAATTCAGGTGGGTATCATCTCCAAGAGTGGGCTCACTTCGTCTGAATATACCCTGGAGACATCCTTAGATTATGGAACTTATACCTGGAAGGTAAGGGCTGAAGATGGTGTTGGTAATACAGGCAACTGGTCTCAACCTCGCACACTAACAATTGCCAATCTCTTATCTTATAATGTTTATACAGATGCTGGTTTACCTTACCTGCCCAGTCCTTACAGGTCAGATATTTATAAGTGGAGTACTCTGGGACCTGATGGTTATGACCTGGACCCGATTGAAAGTGCTTCAGACGTGCCAGAAGGCACTGAATTTCTGAGAGCAACTGTTCCAGGCGGGAATACCTGGGCAGGATGGGGAGTATTCTTCTTTAATAAGGATAATCCCAATGACAGATATGGGAAAAATCTTTCAGATTACGCAGATGGTTATCTTAGGTTCTGGGTAAGGACAGAGGTAAACCTTAAGGTGGAAATACAAGACACGGGTGAAATTACAAAGACAAAGTATATTAGCAATTATGGCTGGAATCAAAATCTCGTCTGGCAGGAGATTTCTATTCCCATAGCAGATTTTACTACTAATACGAGTTTCTTAAGCAATATATATTCTCCTTTTTCAATTACTGTAGAAACAGATAACAAGGTCTTTGACATCGATAATGTAAGGTGGGTCAGGCAGGTAGAGATGCCTGGAGCCACTGAGGTAGAAGTGGTTGGTCGGCAACTTTTTGTTGATGGTAATCTCTTTACAGTGAAAGGAGTCTGCTATAGTCCTATTCCGGTAGGGGAATACCATACCTATGACTGGTCAAGCTACCCCGATAATTATGGTAAAGACTTTGCTCTTTTGAGAGCAATGGGCTGCAATACAATCAAAATCTACAAGCCTCCTACCCAGATAGCGGCAATGGACGCTGCTTACCTTAATGGACTCTATGTAATTATGGATTATTCAATCAACTGGAGTGCCGATGTCAGTGACCAGGCCACAAGAGACAATATAAAGAGCGGATTCCTGGATATGGTCAATACCTGGAAAGACCATCCAGCAGTCTTAATGTGGAATTTGGGGAATGAGATGAACGCTCACGTTTCTTCTCTTCCTGACTGGTATAGTTTAGTAAATGAGTGCGCTCAGGCTGCCCACAATGTGGATCCCAAGCATCCAGTTACTGCCGCCTGCCAGGATGTTGGGGGAGGTATAGAAACACAGATTGACAGTTATGATAGTTCAGTGTCCGATATGGACATCTGGTCAGTTCAGTTATATCGGGGCAAGTCTTTTGGAGATCTATTTACCAGTTTTGCAGGTAAAAGCTCCAAACCGCTTTTGTTGACAGAATTTGGCTGTGATGCATATAACGGAACTATCGGAAGTGAAGACCATGATACCCAATCAACATATATAGATAGCCAGTGGGAAGAAATTAACAATAATCTAAGCAGCACCAACGCAAGCAACGTCTCTATTGGTGGATGCGTGTTTGAATGGAGCGATGAGTGGTGGAAACATGATGGCGGTTCAAATTCTGTTCACGATACAGCAACTGACTGGCCAAATCCCAATTATAGTGACCCTAATATGAATGAGGAATGGTGGGGAATTGTGTCAGTTGCTCCCGGCACTTATCACAAAACACAACGGCAAGCCTGGTATACTCTACAGGGATGGTGGGTGACCGCACCTTTATTGACTGTGACTTTAAAGAAGATTATTGATAATACCGTGCCACAAGAGCAATTGTTCACCTGGACAAATGTAAGTCCAGGAGTAGATATATGGAGAATCGCCGACCAGTATCTCCAGGTTGATGCAGATACTTCCTTTTCAGACTGGGGAATTCAGATTTACACAGACAACTGCGCGGCAGATGCTGACCCTCAATTTTACATTGTCAATCCGAGTTCGGTCAACCCTGCAGGTCTGTTAGCCACAGATGACCATATAGGTCGCATTCCTCTTTGCTGGAAGATTACAGATGAGGTATGGACCGAGAGTAGTCCATCTCCTGACGACGGGGGTCCGGGGCCTGGCCCAGAGGACCCGATAGAGGTTCCCGACCTCACAATTCCCAATGCTTACTACTTTGAGAATAATTATCTGTGGATGAAGGATAGGGGTACACCGGATGACCCCGAGACTCCTTCACTGGATGAGACCTTTATTGATGGTGAGTATTATGTCACAGTATGGGACCAGCAGGGCATCCAATGGGGAGGGGACCCTGCCGAGCACGGTGGGGGTATGTCATCGCCAAACTATATTTACATCGGTGGGAAATTTATCAATGCTACAACGCCACGAACATACAAGACTAATAAGTTAACCTTAGAAATGTATTTCCCATAAGTTATCTCCTCTCCCCTTGGGGGAGAGGGAGGGGTGAGGGGGGACTGGAGTCCTCCCGAAAGGGAGGAAAAAGGATAAGAAAATGTGGAAACGTATCAGAAAATTTCAAATAACAACAGTATGGGTTTTAACCATTACTCTTTGTCTATTATCTGTTAACTCTCTACTTGCTGGGATTACAGTTGAGCCTGTTCGGCAGGAGATAAAGGTTTCTCCAGGAGAGAAGGCCCAGGGAAGTTATTTTGTATATAATGTTGGCAAAGAGCCGACTCATGTTACTGTAGCACCACGGGACTGGTTCGTGTTAAAAGAGAATAAAGGTATAAATGCCGATTCTTGGCTGAAGATTACGCCCCAGGAACTTGACCTTGAACCAGGTGAAAGGAAAGAAGTAAAGTATGAAGTGGCTGTTCCCACGAGAGCTATTGGCGAATTGGTGGCGATGATATCCTTCGTTCCTCAGGCGGAAGAGGAATCAATGATAAATGTTGTCTTCAGTGTTTCCCTGTATGTTATGATTGAAGGGACGGAGATTTTGAAGGGAGAGATTAGTAATGTGGATATCAGGAAATGGGAAAGAGAAGGGTCATCTGAATTGAGGTTTGGAGTTGTGGTTGAGAATAGAGGGAATGTACATTTGCGGCCAAAAGGAAAGATAGTAATTGAGGAGAGAAAAGGTAAAGAAGTTAAGGAATTGGAGTTAACTTATGGCTGGCCGGTCTATCCGGGCAAGAATCGCGCCTACTTTGGAGACTGGAAAGGAGCAAGCCTTAAGAGTGGTAAGTATAAGGCTATAGCGACTGTTGATTACGGAGACCCCGAGAACATATTAAAGAAAACAGTTTCATTTGAAGTGGATAAAAAGGGCAACATTGAAATGGGCAAGAAGTAATACGGCAGGTTGGTCGCCCTTCAGGGTGACGAATAGAGGATAGAAAATGGCAAGGGAAAGGCGTAGATTAATCAAAATATTGGCTTCTATTTTATTTGCAGGGATTTTTATATCCTTTTTGCCTTTTACGGTAAGTAGTATTTTTATCCCTGTAGATAAAGAGACATTTATTGCCTCGGTTACTTTAAGACCTCCTCAGGACTATGCTGAAAAGAACATAGGTCCTCCTGGAGGCTCTCTCTACTTGGAGGACGGCACCGGGGTGACAATTCCTGAAGGAGCATTGACGAAGTGGGTTTCTGTATCCATCAAAAGGATAAAGGACATACAAAACCTTCCTTTAGGAAATAGGGCTGCTATGCCTGTAGAGCCCATTTCGGCATACGAGTTTGGTGCCAGCGATTTGGATGGTAAAAAGGTTAATAGTCTTATGTTTAACAAGGCTTCAACTGTTATTCTGGCGTACGGAGATGGGGATGGAATTTTAGAGGAGAGATTGCGCATTTTCTGGCGAGACCTTCTCGATTGGAGGTTGAGCGGAGGCGAGGTAGATAAAAAGAATAAAATAGTAACTGCAAAAAATGTAATGCATCTATCTAAGTTTGCTCTCTTCCCGATACGATTTGGGCTTTCTGCGGATGCTTATAGACCAGTAAGAAAGATTATTACTCCGGCATACAAGGACGGCATTAACGATGAAATTGAATTCGAGAATTTAGATGGTAAGCAGTTTACTATTAGAATTTACGACATCACAGGCAAAAGAATAAAGATTCTGCGTAACAATCCTGTCTGGGATGGCACTGACGATGATGGAGACATTGTGGAGAGTGGGGTATATATTTATCAATTGAAGGTTGAAGACAAGGTTATTAGCGGGGTGATAGCTGTAGCCAAATAAGAAGTTGGAGTCCTCCCGAAAGGGAGGAAAAACCCCCGATTTCATCGGGGGAATCCAGAATTTGTTGGGGGGATGAAAGAAAATGGTACAGAAAAACAACGATGAAAAGAGAGAATTTGTCCGTTTTAATGTCGGCC
>WJOT01000101.1 GCA_009619095.1 Clostridia bacterium | reverse complement strand
TAAAACAGCGGGCAAAAACTTCTGCTGTTTTAGTTGGTATAGCCAGAGGCGATTCAATAGCCGATTCGGTTCGCCGGGCTATAAACTTAGCTGGAGGTTTAGACTTCATCAAATCGGGAGAGTCTGTCCTGATTAAGCCAAACGTTAATTCCGACCACTCCCATCCTGGGACGACCAACCCAGAGGTAGTATTCGAGGTGGTGAACATGGTCAGGGAGAAGGGTGCCAAGAGAATAATCGTTGCCGACCGTTCAAATCCCTGGTGGGATACTTTAAAAGCGATGAAGAAAGTAGGCATATATGAAGCTGCTGTTAAAGGAGGCGCGGAGGTAATCGTTTTCAGTAAAGGAGATTATGTAAAAGTTAATCCAGAAAATTCTCACCATTGGCCCAATGGATTTCGCATACCCAAGTTAGTGAAACAGGTCGACCACATCATTAGCCTGCCAGTAGTAAAGACCCATATTATTGCTGACTTCACTATGGGTATAAAGAATTGGGTAGGTTTGATACCTCCTTCTGACAGAAACTATCTTCATTCTAAACAAGGAGAGAAGGACTTTTTTGGTAGTATGCTCAGCGAGATTCATCTGGCAAGGAAGCCTTCCTTTTTGGTAATGGATGCCACAAAGGTCTTCGTTTCCGGCGGACCTTCTCATGGAGATTTAGCTCAGCCCAATTTGGTGATTGCTTCTTCTGATTTAGTGGCTAATGATGTTACTGGACTGGCATTACTTAAGACACTGGGTACCATTGAGGAAATTCAGAAGAAGAGTGTCTGGGACCAGCCCCAAATCAAAAGAGCAGTGGAATTAGGTCTGGGCATAAACAGCCCTTCTGAAATTATCCTTAAGACATATAATATCCCTGAAGAAGAGAAAATTCGAAAACAATTGCTAACCTAAGAAAGGAAACTATATGCTTTAGCACATAGTTGCGTAGGGGCGACCTTTACGGTCGCCCGATTGTAACCTAAGCTCCCGCTTTAGTGGAAAGAACATTTTTGATTTTATACTTGACAAAATTAGTCAGATTTGTTATATTATTTCCACATTTAAAAATAGTGGAAAAATCGGATAAGGAATACCTGTTTTCAAAAAAGAGATAGAAGGAGAAAGAATTATGTTGTTATCTACTAAGGGGGAGTATGGAGTAAGGTGCATGCTTGACCTTGCCCTCCATTACGGCCAGGGACCGATTTCTATTCGAGACATATCTAAGCGGGAAGGAATTTCCAAAAATTACATTGAACAGCTATTTATCCGTCTTCGGCATGCCAAACTAATTAAGAGCGTCCGTGGTCCAAAGGGAGGCTATCTACTAACTTCCCAGCCAGGAGGGATTAAAATTGGTGATGTTGTTAGGGCTCTGGAGGGGACTATAGCTGCAGCACATTGTGTCCAGCCGCAAAATTCAAAAGATTTATGTGAGCGCATTTCTACCTGTGTTCCTTATATCTTATGGAAGAGATTAACTGACAAGATAAACGAAGTGCTGGATAGCACCACGTTAGAAGACTTGTGTAAAGAGGGCATGAAACTTTCAAAGCACAGATTGGTCCATCCCCTTCCCTTTCAAATCTGAAATCTGAAATCCAGGTTTATATAAAAGGAGCAAGAAATGGCAACTCAACAATATAGCCAGAAAGTAATGGAACATTTTATGCATCCCAGGAATGTGGGACAGATTGAAAATCCTGACGGAGTCGGCCATGTAGGCAATCCCATATGCGGAGATATTATGGAACTTTATATTAAAGTTAAGGACAATATAATCGTTGATGCCAAGTTTAAGACCTTTGGGTGTGGAGCAGCTATTGCCACAAGCTCCATGGTTACTGAATTGGTCAAAGGGAAAACTATCGAACAGGCGCTGGAGATATCGAATAAGACTGTGGCTGAAGCGCTGGATGGTTTGCCTCCGGTAAAAATGCATTGCTCTATGCTGGCTGAGGAGGCTTTGAAATTAGCGATAGAAGATTATCTTAAAAAACAGAAAAAGAGCGATAAATAAAAATGATAGGAGTAAAAATCACATGTTTAAAACTATTATAGAGGATATTCGGACAGTCTTTGAGAAAGACCCGGCAGCAAAGAGCGTTATTGAGGTATTATTGTGCTATCCTGGACTCCATGCTTTGTGGTTTCATCGAATTGCCCATTTTTTCTATAAAAGGAAGGAGCATGTGATAGCCCGTTTGATTTCGCACAGTAGTCGCTGGATCACGGGAATTGAGATTCATCCGGGAGCAACTATCGGAAAGAAGTTTTTCATCGACCACGGGATGGGTGTAGTAATTGGTGAGACTACAGAGATTGGAAACAACTGTCTCCTTTATCAGGGTGTAGTGCTGGGAGGAACAAGCCGGGAGAAAAAGAAACGCCACCCCACTCTGGGAGATAATGTAGTTGTAGGTGCAGGAGCTACGTTGTTAGGAGCAATCAAAGTTGGAGACAATGCTCGTATTGGAGCAGGGTCAGTGGTTCTAAGTGATGTCCCCCCACGAGCCACTGTGGTGGGAATACCGGGAAGGATTGGTCTGGGTTTCAGTGGAAAAGAGATCCAGGCGCTGGAACACTCAAAACTTCCCGACCCGGTGGCCGATGCTATTCGCCTTGTACTAAAAGAACAGGACTTATTGGAGAAGAGGCTGAGTAAAGTAGAGAGTTTGGAAGGCATCACTGGCGAAATAGATAAATATGTAGAGAAGAAAAAGAAAGAAATAGAAAAAGAATTTACTGAGAAGAGAAAGAAGGAAAAATGAGTCTTAAAGTGGCAGATAACGTCTTGGAGTTGATTGGTTCCACCCCTCTGATTAAGCTAAAACGCCTGGGAGTTGCCCGTGGAGCTCATATCTTGGCAAAATTTGAATTAGCAAATCCTGGAGGAAGCGTTAAGGATAGAATCGCACTTTCTATGGTGGAAGCGGAACGGAGACAATTATTTCAAGCATATGGAGCAAAAATCGTTCTTACCCCTGGAAGTCAAGGGATGCTGGGAGCAGTAAGGAAGGCTGAGGAATTGGTTAGAGTAAACCGAGATTATTTTATGCCTCAGCAGTTTAATAATCCTGCTAATCCCCATATCCATTACAAGACCACAGGCGAGGAAATCTGGAGGCAGACCAGGGGAAGAATAGATGCTTTTGTAGCAGGAGTAGGAACAGGAGGCACTTTAACTGGCGCGGGAAGATTGTTGAAAAGGAAAAAGCCGGGAATAAAAATTATTGCCGTGGAACCCAAGGACTGCTCAGTGTTATCGGGAGGCAAGCCCGGTCCACATAAAATTCAAGGGATTGGGGCAGGATTTGTACCAGAAGTCCTGGATGTAGACCTCTTAGATGGTATAATTAAAGTTAATGAAGAAGATGCAAAGAGAATGGTAAAGAGATTGGTGAAGGAGGAAGGGTTATTGGTGGGAATCTCTTCTGGAGCCAATGTTTGGGCATCCTTGCAGGTGGCTAAGAAATTAGGTAAAGGTAAGATAGTGGTTACTATCCTGGCTGATACTGGTGATAGATATTTAAGCACCGACCTTTTTAAGTGAGTAGTGTAGGGCTTTATGCCCGTAATGATTTTGGTCGCGTAGGGGCGACCTTTATGGTCGCCCAAAGGCTTGTCCCTGTAAAAATTACGTCCATAAAGGGCTACACTACTTACAAATTTTAGGATGTTTTGAAATGGAAGAAAAAGGAAGAGTAGTGAAAGTTGACAGTGGAGTGGCTCAGGTAGAGATGGAACGGACTTCTGCTTGTGGACGGTGTGGGATATGTCTGCAGAGTTCCGGGGATAAGCCGATTTTATATGCAGAAGATTCTTTAGGAGCCCGTCCTGGAGATGAGGTACTAGTTTCTGTAGAGAGTAAACAGGTATTAAAGGCAGCGTTTCTGATATATCTTTTTCCTTTGGTTGGCTTAATTGGTGGATATTTTCTGGGTCGAACTATATTGGGAACGGAGAGGACAGGTATTATTTTTGCAGGGCTAGGATTTTTTACTACCCTCTTCCTCCTCTACCAATACGATAAGAAATTAAAAGCTCAAAAGAGTAAGGAAGCAAAAATTATTCAAATATTCAAAAGATAAAGGAATTTAAATAATTGAATATACTCGAACTTCTTGTGGGAATATTTTTAGAATCGGTTAAAATATTTCAAGACATGGCAATATATCTTCTCTTGGGATTTCTCCTGGCAGGAATACTCTATGCTTTTTTCCCGGAGGAGAAAGTAATCAAGTACTTGGGTAAACGGAACATTAAGTCAGTGGTCAATGCGGCAATTTTTGGTATTCCTTTGCCCCTCTGCTCCTGTGGAGTTATTCCCACAGCTCTCTCCTTGAAGAAACAGGGAGCTTCTGATGGAGCCACTGTCTCTTTTCTCATTTCCACTCCCGCAACTGGGGCCGATTCCATTCTGGCGACCTATGGACTTCTTGGTCCTCTATTTGCCATCTTTCGTCCTCTGGCAACGTTCGTTAGTGGAGTGATGGGAGGCACATTGGTCAATTTTTTTCAACGTGGCAAGGTAAAAGAAATTAATCCACAAATAACTAACTCCCAAGTCAGTGGTGAACAGCATCAACATAAACACAGCTTTTGGGAAAAATTGCGCATAACATTTACCTATGGATATTTTGATCTCTTAAAATCCATAGCTAAATGGGTGCTTTGGGGAACTTTAATAGCGGGCGTTATTTCTTACACCATTCCCGCCAGTTTGATAGAAAGATATTTGAGCTCTAACTTTCTTTCTATGTTAGCAATGTTAATTGTAGGAATTCCTCTCTATGTATGTGCCACAGGTTCGATTCCTATTGTGGCCAGCCTTATGATTAAGGGTCTATCTCCAGGAGCTGCATTAGTCTTTCTCATGGCTGGCCCGGCTACCAATGCAGTTACCATAACTGTTATGGCAAAAAATCTTGGAAAGAGAATAGTAACAATCTATCTTCTTTCCATCGCTTTATCGGCAGTGTTTATGGGATGGTTACTGAATCTTCTCTGGTCATATTTTAGTAAAGCGCATCAACAGATATTAATTGGAAAGTCGAGCATGCTTCCTCCCTGGCTCAGAATTTCAGGAGCAGTAGTGCTTTTTGTTTTAGTCGTATTAAATTTTTTACCAAAGCTTAAATTGAAAAAAGGAATAAAAGTAATGCATAAAAAAGAAACAATAAGAGTTGAAGGAATGGTCTGTGAACATTGCGTATCCACAATCACTAATGCTCTCAATTCTTTACAAGGAGTTAATAATGTATTGGTCAGTTTGAAAGAAAAGAGAGTGGAAGTTGACTATGATGATAGTAAAGTAGATTTGGGAAGAATTAAGGAGTCTATTTCAGCAAGGGGATACGAGGTAAAATAAGAAAGAGAATATAATGAAAAGAATATATCTTGACCACGCAGCTACTACGCCTGTCCATCCACAAGTAGCCGAAGCTATGGCTCCTTACTTCAGTAAAGATTTCGGTAACCCTTCAACTCTCTACTCTTATGGAAGAGAAGCTAAAGGAGCTCTGGAAGAGGCGAGAGCAAAAGTGGCTCGACTGATAGGAGCTAAACAGCCCG
>WJOT01000076.1 GCA_009619095.1 Clostridia bacterium | reverse complement strand
TCCCATTCGGTGTGGCTGAGATGTTCCTTATCAACCTCTACTTTGGGATTTTTGTAGCGGCTTTAGGTTTGGTAGTATTCATCTTTGCTAAGAAGTAACTATCCATCAAATTTAGAAAGGGGTGATTTTTAGATGAAAGAGTGTACAATGAAGACCTGGATGACTGCTTTGAGCCTTATATTTTGTCCTGTTACTTTTCTTTACCTTATGATTTATCCATTGATTGTTCCAGAGAGTCAAAATGTGGTATGGGCAGCTTTTGTGGCTATGCCCATATATTTCATTGTAGGAGCCAAGAAGGAAGATTTCCCCAAATTTTTCTATAGCATGTTTGCGGGATTCTTCTGGGCATATATGTTTCTTCTTCCTGGAGGCTGGCTGTTAAATCTCTCCGGGTGGAATCTTTCCCCGTCTCTGACGGGTAATTTAGTTGTTTTAGTGGTGTGTGCTCCGTTTCTACTAACACATCTGGTTTGGCTTGCGAATTCTACCTGGCTGGGTGTTTGCCCGATTATGTTCGGTACGGTTGCCAGTAGTTTTGCCACAGGAGGTCAGCGTCCTTTCGGCTTAGCTATAGCTCTGACTCTGGGAATGCTTGTGGCTTTAGTCTGTGTAGAACTCACCAATGCAGCAGTAGGGAAACCTACTCTCGGGCAAGCTGCTTAAAAGCAGGAATCAGCTTAAAGATGTAAATTCAGCCTGAGTTTTTCAAAAGTTAATCCTCAATATAAAAGGGGTTCCGGTGACGTACAATTTCTTTTTCTCCGGAGTCCCTTTTTTATGAAATTATCAAGTTTTCCCCTCACCCTTGGCCGTGGCTCGTGCTACGCACGGGCAGGCCCAACCCTCTCCCCGATGGGGAGAGGGGGAAAATCATTAGATTGTAAAGGAAAGAATGGCAACAATCGTTACCTCAAGGAATAAAAAAGTAGAATTCGGTGAAGGTCTTCCCACGGCTGTAATTGGAGAAAGAATAAATCCTACCGGAAAGAAAAAACTTGCCGAAGACCTTTCGAAGGGCAAGTTCGATGTTCTTGTCCAGGAAGCGCTTTCTCAGAAAGAGGCAGGAGCGGATATTCTCGATGTCAATGTGGCGGTCTCTGACGTTGATGAGACTACCATCTTACCCAAGGCGGTGTTGAAGGTTCTGGAGGTTTCAGGGCTTCCTGTCTGTATCGATTCATCTAATCCAGAAGCCCTAAAGAAGGCATTAGAGGTCTATCCCTATAAAGCTCTGGTAAATTCGGTGACAGGTCAGGAAAAATCATTGAAAGCTGTTCTGCCCCTGGTAAAAAAGTTCGGTGCTTCTGTAGTGGGACTCACTATGGATAATAGTGGCATTCCCAAAACAGCAGATAAAAGATTCGCTGTGGCAAAACGCATAATAGAGGTTGCTGAATCTTATGGAGTTCCCAGAGAGGACATTGTGATAGACTGTCTCTGCTTAGCTCAGGCTGCAGAGACAAATTCGGGAGTTGTAATCCTAGAAACTTTAATAAGGGTTTCCAGAGAGCTGGGCGTAGCAACAGTCTTAGGAGTAAGCAATATAAGTTTTGGCATGCCTGATAGGAAGATTATTAATTTATCTTTTCTATCACAAGCTATTTCACAAGGACTCAATGCTGCTATTGTCGACCCCACAATTGAAGGGATGGTTGAGACCATTCTCGCTTCCGATTTTCTGGCAGGAAGAGATTCCTATGGTAAGAGATATTTAAAATACTATAGGGAAAAAAGGAAAGCCAAAAAAGATTAAACGCTGGAATCCTCCCGAAAGAGGCTGTGTCGTAACCCCACTTTTTATGCTTCTGCCCGAATTGGTAGTCGCAAGTTTTAACTTGCGTTATCATGTTTTATCATCTTTTCGCTGGCTGAAGCCGTCGGTTACCATTGCGACACAGCCTCGAAAGGGAGGGAAAACCCCCGATTTCATCGGGGGACTCCAGTAAGAGAAAAGGAAATGGAGTTTACGGTAAAGTTCAGTCCAATTGGTAAAAGAGTAATGGAGAATAGACCCCGGCTCCTTTTGGATATCGCCAGGGAAGAGGGTGTGGGTTTAAAGTCCCTTTGCGGAGGTAAAGGTAAGTGTGGAAAGTGTAAAGTGATGGTCAACCCGGCTAATGAGCCTACCGCAGTGGAAAGGAAGCTTTTCATTCAAGATGAGATAGAAGAAGGTTACAGACTTGCTTGCTGCACGACCATAAGAGAAGATACACAAGTATATGTTCCGTCCTCATCCATAACCGAAGAGCAGAAATTGCAGATTTGGGGAAAGGAGATTGAAGTCAAACCCTTTCCTTCTGTGAGAAAGTTCTTCCTCCAGCTTGCCAAAGCGACTCTCTCCGATGTAACGCCTGATTTCCAGAGGATTAAAGAAGAACTGAAGAGAAAATATAATGTTAAAGTTGAGAGTGCAGATTCTAAAGTGTTGGACATTATTGGACCTACTTTGAGAGATTCCCATTGGTCAATTACCGCTATTGTGAGAGGAAGCGAAATAATCGGAGTTGAACCTGGAAACAGAACGAAGGAGAGCTTGGGTATGGCGATTGATCTGGGCACGAGCAAGATAGCTTTCTATTTAGTCGATTTGCTAATCGGTGAGTCCATAAATATTTACGGGATTACAAATCCCCAGATTGCTTATGGCGAAGATGTCTTGTCGAGAATTCATTACGCAGGCAATACCAAAACTAATTTGAAAAAATTGAAAAGCGAGGTTATCAAATCTATCAATCTGGCAATAAAGAAAATTTGTAGAGAAAGCAAGGTAGAGCATAGAGACATTCTGGAAGTGACTCTTGTGGGTAATACTGCTATGCACCACATCTTTTTAGGACTTCCGGTAAAGCAATTAGGACTGGCTCCTTTTACCATGGCTACAAACGAGCCCCTGGGGATAAAGGCGAGAGAAGTCGGTTTGGAAATATCTCCGGGAGGATATATCTATCTTCCTCCTCCCATTGCAGGATTTGTTGGCTCTGACCATTTAGCTATGCTCATAGCTTTGGGAATCGAAAGGAAAGATGGGAATATAATAGCCATCGATATTGGAACAAATACCGAGATAGCATTAAAAACTAAAGGAAGAATTATATCTTGTTCCTGTGCTTCAGGACCTGCTTTTGAAGGAGCACACATTAAACATGGGATGAGGGCGGCTCCGGGAGCGATAGAGAGAGTTAGTATCAATTCAAAGAGTTTAAGGGTTAATGTTACTACAATAGATGACAGAGCTCCTCTGGGGATATGTGGTTCTGGAATTCTGGATGGTATTTCTGAGATGTTAAGAGTGGGGATTATTGACTCTTCGGGTAAAATAAATCCTGGTTATAAAGGAGTCCGTAAGATTAAACGAGGGAAATCACTCGAATTCCTCCTGGTAAAAAAGAGAAGACGAGAGATAACTATAACCCAAGAAGATGTCTCTGAAATCCAGCTCGCCAAAGGAGCTATAAGGACAGGCATTGAAATACTCTTAGAAGAGACAGGATTAAAAGTTCAGGATATAGATGGAGTAATCGTTGCTGGTGCTTTTGGCACTTATATAGACCCATTGAAAGCAGTGAGAATTGGGATGTTTCCAGAAATAGATATCGGAAAGTTCACCCAGGTAGGGAATGGAGCGGGAATAGGAGCAAAAGCAATCCTCATCTCCCAAAAATTGCGTGAACAAGCTAACCAACTGGCAAAGAAAATAGAATATTTAGAACTGGCTACCCATTCTAATTTCTTGGAACATTTTACCAGGGCTATCCACTTTCCCAAACCAGATAGACAAGATAGGGACTTGTAGGGGCTCGATTCACTGGTAGTCCCGACTCGTCGGGACAGAAACTCTGGGTCAGAGACGACCCAGAGTACCTATTTTGATACGGGTCGGATTCATCCGACCCCTACATTTTTTGACTGAATCTACAATTGATGGGGAGAAATAATGCCAACTTATGAATATTCCTGCTTAGATTGTGGTAATAGATTCGATATCTTTGCTATGCTGTCAGAAAAGGAAAAAGGACTTAAGGTGAAGTGCCCAAAGTGCAAAAGCAAAAAGATTTCTCAAGTCTTTGGCAGTATCTCCGTAATAACCCCGGGAAAAAGCAAAAGTTCCTCTTCAACCTGCCCTCCAGGATGCTCCTGTCACTAAGTGCCCTCCTTGTCCCGAAATTAGAATATGGCAAAGAAAGATTACCTCCAGGCCGTCTTGAATTTGAGTGCTCAAAATTTACTTGACAAATTTTGTTACATTATGCTATAATTCGCATAGTTGCATTAAAACATAAAGAGGAGGTTGAAATGCAAGAACCTATAGTTAAAATGATAGCCGGTTATTTTCAAGCGCTGAGTCACCCCACAAGAATTGAGATTTTGCAGCTTCTTAGGAGTAAGGGAGAGATGTGCGTATGTGAGATAGTGGAGAAATTAGAAAAAGACCAATCCAATATCTCAAGGCATCTTAATGCACTTAAGACAGTAGGAGTTTTAGAATTTCGGGGCGAAGGCGCAAGGTCGTTTTACAAAGTAAAATATAAAGACGTAAATAAGATTCTTGATTTAGTCAAGTCTATTTTGCATGCGCAAGTAAAAGAAGGGCAAAAAGTTTTAGAGGCATTCTAACTTCTTAGAGAGGAGAATTTGTATGTTCTTCGATTTAATCTTTGCTGGACTGTTGGCGTTAAAGGAGTACATTGCCGAGCATGTCATAACTTGTCTTGTGCCCGCTTTCCTCTTAGCGGGAGCAATGGTGAGTTTCGTATCTAAAGAAACAATTATTAAGTACTTAGGCTATGCAGCTAACAAGCTAAAGTCATTTGCCCTAGCCAGCGTAGGTAGCTTCTTTTTAGCTGCCTGTTCCTGTACGGTAATTCCTGTTGCCAGTGGGCTATATTATAGGGGAAGCGGAATTGGACCTGCCTTTATTCTTTTATGGGTAGCTCCCGCAGCAAATGTTCTGGCGCTCTTATATACAGGTGCGATTTTAGGTTACGATATGGTAGGTTCCAGAGTTATCTCAGCGATTCTAATGGCATTCATCGTTGGATTGATTATGAATTTTGTTTTTAGAAAGAGTGAAGAAAAAAGAATAATTAATAACAGCGATAACCCGAAAGGAAAGATAATCGGGGCACGTGACCTTATCCTGATCCTTTTGATTTTGTTAACACTGCTTTCACCAAATTACCTGATAAGAAAAGGCCCCTATGGCCATAAAGTTATTGTCTGGGCAATAGCGACTATAATAATGGTTATTTATGCTCTAAGAGTAAAGACAAAAGATGAATTAAAAAATTGGCTGCGTGAGACCTTCTTTTTTGTAAGGATAATATTTCCTTTACTTCTTTTAGGGGTTTTTATTGTTGGTATAATTGGAAAGATTTTACCGCAAGAGTGGATTAAGAACTATTTGGGAGGCTCATCTTTAGGCGCTTCGTTCTTGGCAACTTTAATTGGGGCGGTAAGTTATTTTGCTACTATGACTGAGGCGCCTTTTGTGGACACTTTAATGAAACTGGGCATGGGGAAAGGTCCAGCTTTGGCATTATTATTGACTGGTCCGGGTATCAGTCTTCCTAACTGGCTGGCAATAGCCAGAGTGTTTGGTCCCAAAAAGGCAATTTGCTATGTGTTAACGATAATTGTGTTGGGAACTGTTGTAGGTTGGTTTTTTGGAAATTTCGTATTCTAAAAGTTCAAAAGGAGAAAAAAAATGAAGATTGAAGTTGTAGGTCCGGGATGTCCAAGATGTAAAGCGACAGAAAAAAATGTAAACGAGGCTCTTAAGGAATTGGGTATCGACGCCGAAGTTACTCATGTTCACGATATGGGTGAAATGGCAAAGAGAGGAGTAATGTTTACTCCCGCTCTGATTGTGGATGGTCAGATTAAGACTTCTGGTAGGATCCCCACCGTAGCGGAGATAAAAAACATTTTGTCTTCTGACAAGTAAGCAAATGAAAGAAAAAGTTGTTATCAGTCTAAATCAAAAAGAACAGATTGAACTTGAGCGAATTACAACCGATGGGGACGAAAAGCGAGCCCTGGAATTTTTAAAGGAAGTGGTGAAAAAGAAAGCTGCTAAAGCTGCTGCTCCAGGATGCAAGCCATTTTTTGAATGGCAAGGGAAAGAGCCTCAAATACTAACAGAAATGAAAGCTAAAACAAAGAATAAGGAAAGTCAAAGGTCAAAAAGATTAAAATAAGGAAAGGATATATTTATGGGTAATGTGACTATATGGGGTCTTTTTGGGTTGGGTATAATAACCAGCCTTTCTCCCTGTTCTCTAGTACTTCTTGTGGCTGCGCTATCTTTTATCATTAGCGAAGAGAAAAATTTAAAAGAAGGAGTCTCAATTGGTATCGCTTTTACCTTAGGGATGAGTCTTATCTTTTTTATCCTCGGTATTTTTATCTCTAAGTTAGGACAATTTGTTAGGTTTGCTCATATTTTCTATATCATTGCCGGGATATTTTTAGTTCTCTTTGGTTTAAACCAGTTAGGTATCTATAAGGGAGCAAAGATTAAATTATTTGCTAAAAGTAATGATGGGAAGCCAAAAAATCTTAATATCATCCAACGATTAGTATTTTCTGTTTTACGTTTGGGTCGATATTCAAAGATCTTGTCTGCATTTATCCTGGGGATACTTTTTGCTCTTGGGTGGGCGCCTTGCGCAGTATCTTTGATTATGCCTGTAGCGCTTTTAATAATGAGCCAGGATATAACCATCTGGCAAGGCGGAGGACTTTTGTTTACGTTCGGTTTAGGTCATGGAGTTCCAATTATACCTTTAGCTGCTCTTTCCGGTCAGATGCGCGCTCAAGTAGCAAATAAATTTACCAAGGCAGGTGAATATCTTGTTAAGATATTCGGGGTAATTATTTTGGTTATCGGTATATTATTTATCATCTATGGCCCAAAGTTAAATGTTATTTTTGGAGGTAAATAATAATGAGAAAAATCAGCATCCTCACAATTTTCATTTGTGTTATAGTATTGATTTTTTCTCAAATTCTATATATAAGAGCAGAGCCAAAAATGGCAACAAATTTTCAATTACGCGACCCCTGGGATTATGAATTTTCTTTAGAACAGTTTAAAGGTAGCCCTGTGATTTTACATTTTTTTCGAATTTATTGTGGTGGAAAGATTACAAAAGAAAGTTTCAAGCAAATAAAAGAACTAAATAAAGTCTGTGCAAAATTATGTGAGGGCGAAAAATGCACAGAGGGAGACGTTCATATAATAAGTATAACCTTAGCAACCTGTCCTACTACTGACCTTAAGGAATGGGCAGAATACTTTAATATAAACTGGCTTTTAGGCAATGACTACGACGATTACAAACTCGACATAATTAAAGATTATTCTAAATATCTTTCTGAACTTACCGACCCCTCATTGATATTTCTCAATAAAAACCACGAGGTTGTATTTACTTCAGATTATTTGGATGCATCTGAGATTATTGAAAAATTAAAAGAGGTATCGCAAATCAATTGAAAATAAAGATTCTATAGTGCCAAATTATGAAAGGAAGGTTTCCCCAGCTGCTTTAGACATATATAGTTGGCTTCCCAAGACAAATTGTAAACAATGTAGTGAGACAACCTGTCTTGCCTTTGCAGTGAAGCTTCTTTTGGGCGAACAGAATATCATTAACTGTAAACCCCTTTTCACTAAAAGATACGAAGATAAGAAAAGGATTATGCTTAACATAGTAGAGGCTTTAGGATACGAAGTGCCTGAGGATTTTGAAGAAAAGCATTGACAAGGATTTTTCTTTGTGGTATTATATCTGTGTAATCGCATATAAAGATACAAAGGAGGCAAGTTCGATGAAACAGTATATTGATTTATTTAAGACACTTTCAGACGAGACACGTTTAAGGATTATGGTTTTACTTTCTGAGAAAGAACTCTGTGTTTGCCAGATTGAGGCTGCTCTTGATCTTCCTCAGACCAAGGTTTCTCGCCATCTTACGGTTTTAAGATATGCTGGTTTGGCAAAGGACAGACGGGATGGCTTGTGGGTTTATTATTCCCTTGCAGAGCCAAAAAATAAGGTTGAAGAGAATTTGTTTGAATGCTTTAGAGAATGCCTGCGCAAGGAAAAATCCTTTAGAGCGGATTTAACCAATATGAAGAAATGCATTGCTCGGCCCTTAGAAGTTATTGCTGAGATGGTGCGAAAAAGTTAATAGATTATTTTTAAGGAGGGAAAATAGATGGCTATTATTAGTGTAACATTAGACGATAAACAAAAGATGTGGCTTGAGCAAATTATCTTAGATAAAGATAAAGAGGAAGCCTTTAAATTCTTAAAGGAATGTATCTACGATAAAATCAAAACCCAAGAGCAAAGCCATTGTAAACCAGCATTTTAATTAGAATTTGAAAATAAGGAAAATTAAAGATGACAGCAGTTACAAATAAGAAAAAACAGATATTCTTTTTAGTAGCAGTAATTGTGCTTTATGCCTTGGCCGTTTCCTATGTGGCAGTGAATGATTTATCCTGGTCGGGGATGTTTAAGGCAGGCCTCTTACAGTCTAAAGGGATAGAGGGATTAGAGGCAAGGGTAAAAGAGATAGATAATCCACCTCTATGGAATATCCCTTTTGTTATCTGGTATATCATCCTGAAGGGTGCAGCCCTTTTAGTAGAACTGTTGCCGTATTGGCTTATAGGCATGCTTATCTCCGGAGTCTTAGTGGTATTTGTCTCTTGGGAGGCGGTAAGAAAAAAAATGGGCTATGGCGGTTTTAAGGCAAATCTTATGGCTACAGGTGCAGGTAGCGTTATCCCCATTTGTTCCTGTGGGATAGTTCCAGTTTTAGTGGGCATGCTTGAGGCAGGAGTGCCTTTAGGCCCAAGTCTTGCCTTTTTAATTGCGGCCCCAATGCTTAATATTCCTACTGTATTTCTTACTGCCGGGCTGTTGGGTAAGAAACTTGCCCTGGCGCGTATCATTGGCGTATTTGCTATCGCTATGAGTGTTGGCACTGTAGTTAGCTGGTGGCAGAAAAGAGGTGGATTGAAGCATCTGATAAAGATATATGTTAAACCAAATCTTTCACCTGAGGTGCAGAAATTTTCTTATCAGATAGGCGTAAAATTAGCTACTAAGCCGGAAGGGATTACCTTAGAAGAAGCAGGGACAGAAAACTTAGATAAACTAAAGGAATTAGAGGAGGCAGGTCTTATAGAACAAACTAAAGAAGGCAAATGGAAGCTTGTTAATCGGGATATGTCAGCGCACCAGAATGCCTGTTTTGTTTTGCCTCAAGCAAGTGAAAATTTAACCTTTGGGAAAAAAGTTATCAAGACCTTTAAAATTTCATGGAATTTATTCTTACAGTTAAATTATTATCTTGTTCTCGCAGTTCTAATCGCCGGCGCAATCAGGGTATTAATTCCCACAAGTTTAATTGTCAATTTTATAGGAGGAAAGGCACTTAATTCAGTGCTTATTGCCTCGTTAGTGGCTGTTTTAGCTTATGTGTGCACCTATGTTGAAGTACCCACAGCAATGGCTCTAATCGCTAAAGGAATGGGGCCAGGGGCGACCCTGGCATATCTATTAGGGGGCCCGGGCTTAAGCCTTCCCTCGATAATGATGCTCTCAGCCGCGTTTCGTAGGAAACTCTTAGCTTTATACGTGGGTTTAAGTTTCATTGGCTGTGTGGTTGCCGGGTATGTGTTTAATTTATTTTAAAACTTAAAAGAGGTAGACTTTAATGAAAAGAAGTGAGATTAAAAAAGAAGTAAAAAAAAGATATGGGCAACTTGCAGAGAAAGGTTCTTCTTGTTGTCCTGATTACAGTTGTTGCGATATTGGCTATAGCATTGAGGAAATTAAGGATTTGCCCTCTGATATATCGGAATTTTCGCTGGGTTGCGGCAATCCTGTTGCCCTGGCAGATATCAGAAAGGGCGAAACTGTTCTTGATATAGGGTCGGGCGGAGGATTGGATGTATTCCTTGCTTCCAAAAAGGTTGGCCCTGAAGGTAAAGTCATAGGCTTAGATATGACCGAGCAGATGGTTGAAAAAGCCAGAAAGAATGCTATAAAAGGAAATTATAACAATGTTGAATTTAAGTTAGGAGAAATAGAAGATATTCCGGTAAAGGATAATTCAATAGATTTAATTATGAGTAATTGTGTTATTAACCTTGTCCCAGATAAAGAAAAGGCATATCGAGAAATATATAGAATCTTAAAACCGGGCGGAAGATTTGTCATTTCTGACCTGGTAACTGAGAAAGAGGTGGATGAGTCCATAAAAAATAATCCAGAGAAATTAGTTGCTTGCGTTGGCGGAGCGCTTACCGAAAAGGGCTATATCGGAGCAATTAAAAAATCTGGTTTTAAAAACGTAAACATTCTTAAAAAAAGTTCTATGGTAGTAAGTAGGGTTAAGGTATTGAGTGAAACCATAAAAGGCGAAAAGGGGTGATTGGTTATGTCAGATGAAAAAACAGTAAAAATCTTTACTATGGAGCAACAGTTTCCCTGTGGGCCGCAATCGAGTTGCTGTGGTCCAATAGGGCAAAGTGAAGAAGAAATAACGTCTTTAAAAAATGCGATAGAAAAACTCGGAATTGATGTAGAAATTTGCGACATCCAGAAAATGAAGAATCTGCAGGAAAATCAACAAGTGTTCAAACTATTTCGTACATTTGGCCCTCAGGCAATTCCCGTAATAACTGTGGGTGATGAAGTTGCCTGTATGGGACAGTCTGAAACTAATGAAATTATATCAGCCATAAAAGGCAAATTATAAGAGGAGGTAGTGGAACTGATTTTGATGGTGGATGTGGTCCAAATCCAACTCCCGGTTGTTGCGGATAAAGATGAAAAAGAGACGAGTTTTATTTTTGTGTACAAGTAATTCTTGTAGAAGTCAGATGGCAGAAGGATTGTTAAGGCATCTGGCAGGGGATAAGTTTGAAGTTTTTAGTGCAGGAGTTAGACCGACGCAGGTAAATCCATTGGCTATGAAAGTGATGGATGAGATTGGGATAGATATTTCAAAACAAAGGTCAAAATCTGTTAAAGAATTTTTAAGCCAGCAATTTGATTATGTGGTTACTGTTTGTGACTATGCCAAACAAACTTGCCCGGTATTTCCGGGTAAATATGAGAAGATACACTGGAATTTAGAAGACCCTGCTAAAGCTCAAGGAACAGAAGAGGAAATGCTTCTGATCTTTAGAAAGGTAAGAAATCAAATCAAAGAGAATATCCTGAAATTCTTAAATTTGTCTAAAGATAAAGCAAAATTAAAATGTTCCCATTGTGGGTATATTCAGGAAGTAATTATCCCTCAAAATTCCTGTCTCCATTTCTACGAATGCAAGACATGCCATAAAACGATTGTCCCTACCCCGGGTAGCTGTTGTGTCATTTGTGCCTATTCGGATAAAACTTGTCACGTTCCGATGAATCCAGCCCCTGTGTAGGAGCTGGATGAATCGGAGCTACTCCTACAGCAATCACCAATAAATTACTTGACAATAGGCCGATATCGTTGATAGAATTAAATAAATTATCGTCTAAAAGGAGCATTTAATGCCTATCGCAGACCACAAAAAATGCACGGGTTGTCGCATCTGCGAGATAATCTGCTCAATTCAACATCATAAAGAAATGAATCCCAAATTGGCTATGGTAAGGATTAACAGCAATTGGCCCTGGGAGGACAAGGTAACCATTTGCCGGCAGTGTAAGAAGCCAAAGTGCGTTGAAGCGTGCGAGTATGATGCTATTGAAAGAGTTAACGGTTATTTAAGAATCGATGAGGATAAATGCACTGCCTGTCTTGAATGTGTGAAAGCCTGTCCTTTTGACGGCGTGGTGGTTAGTGAAATAACTCAGAAACCTATTCTCTGTGATACGTGTAAGGGAGAATATCTGTGCGTTAAATGGTGCCCCGCAAAAGTATTTAGTAAAACATAAGGAGCAGATCTGACATGAGTAATAATAAATATTTTGGTTATGCTGGAAAGATTCTCACCGTGGACCTGAGTTCCTCTGACTATGTTGTTGAGGATACTCCTTTCGACCTGATTGTAAACTTCATGGGAGGCAAGGGATTTGGGGCAAAGATTCTTTATGATGAGTTAAAGCCCGGGTGTGAACCATTATCGGAAGATAACATAATGGTCGTTGCTACCGGACCTCTAACCGGGACTTTGATGCCAGCCAGTGGTCACGTTACGCTCAGCACCAAGAGCCCGTTAACGGGCATCTGGCTTGATTCGCATTGTGCTGGTTTTTTAGGTCCCGAACTTAAGATGGCCGGTTATGATGCCATAATCATCAAGGGAAAAGCGAAGAAGCCGACGGTGCTGGTTATTAAAGATGATGGAGTTTCCTTTGAAGATGGTAGAGATTTATGGGGTAAGTTTACTTTTGAGTCTCAGGAATTGCTAAGGAAAAAATATGGAGAAAATTGCCAATTTATGTGTATTGGTCCCGCAGGAGAGAGAAAAGCCAGGTTTGCCAATATAGTCTCCGGAGGTAGGGGGTTTGGTAGAGGCGGCTCAGGAGCCGTAATGGGCTCAAAGAACCTCAAGGCTGTTGTGGTGAAGGGAACCAGGGGAATTGGAATCTACGACCTCGATGGCTTTATGAGGATGTGTACAGAAGCATATAATGAATTAACGGTCAGCCCTGATACAGGAGGTGGAAGACCCAAGTACGGAACTAATTCCATCTATTCATTTATGATTGAAGCAGGAGCGCATCCAGTTAAGAATTTTCAAACAGGAGTGTTTGAAGCGGTAAAAGAATGTAATGAAGATGTGCTTGACAAAAAGTACTATAAGCGACATATAGCGTGTTTTTCCTGCCCGATAAACTGTAGCAAGGCATCCCGGGTAGACGATGGTAAATATAAGGGAAAGTTTACAGAGGGCCCTGAATATGAGAATATGTGGAGCTTGGGCGCTCAATGTGGCAATAGCAATATTGGCTCGATAATTTATGGCGAGCATCTTTGTGATGAATACGGTTTGGATGCTATTTCTACAGGAAATGTGATTGGCTTCACCATGGAGTGCTTTGAAAAAGGGATTCTCTCGGAAAAGCAGATTGGTTTTCCCGTGAAGTTCGGAAACGACGAAGCAATAATAAAATTCATAGAGATGATGGCAAAAGGGGAAGGCGTTGGAGAATTGATGAGCCAGGGCGTTCGCCAGATGTCTAAAGAGTTGGGTAAAGGCACTGAGAAATTTGCAATGCATGTAAAGGGAATGGAAATACCGGCATACGACCCTCGAGGCGCTTTTGGAATGGGCCTTGCCTATGCCACCAGCGACCGAGGTGCATGCCACCTCAGAGCGTGGACATTAGGAGCTGAGATATTGGATGTTCGGAACAGGATAGACCCTTTTGCTACAGAATTTAAGGCTGAGCTCGTAAAGAGTCAGCAAGACTTTTATGCAGTCATCCAATCGGCAGTTGTCTGTCTATTTCTGAATTTCGGACTGACTCAGCGCCAGATAACCAGGTGCCTTCAGAGTCTCACGGGAATAAAAGAATGGAAGACAACAGAGGATATTTTGAAGATTGGCGAAAGAATATATAATCTAACAAGGTTATTCTCAATGAGAGAAGGAATTTCAGCAAAAGACGATACCCTTCCCCAAAGGTTACTCCGAGAGCCTACTAAGGAAGGACCGACAAAAGGTGTTGTGGTTGACCTTGATACAATGTTAAAAGAGTATTATCTAATCAGGCATTGGGATAGGGAAGGGAGACCCACCAAGGAAAAACTTACCGAACTCGGACTCGATAAATACAAGTAGAAAAAGGAGTAGCTCCGATTTATCGGAGCGTAACTAACAATTAAGTATTGTGTCCCCGGAACTCTACCGAACTCGGACTTGAGAAATATGCGGTTCAGAAATGAAAGTAAAAATTAAAGCCAAATTTTTTGCTATGCCCAGAGATTATCAAGGCGAAAGAGAATTGGAAATGGAAGTCAGCGAGGACTTCCAGCAAGCTCTGGAAGAGATAGATTCCAGAACCAAAATTGGAATAAAAGAGAAGCTGGACAAAAGATTTGTGATTCTTATTAATGGAAGAAATTACCGCAAGGTTTTGGAAGATAAAGGCAAATTGGAAGAGGGAGATAATTTAGCATTTGTTCCGTTCTTAGGAGGAGGATAAAAGATGGGAAAAGAAATATTTAGACCAGAAGGTGTTTATGCAGCGATGCTGACGCCGTTTGATGAGAAAGGGAAGGTCAATGAAACTGTCCTAAGGAAGATAGTAGACTTTCTGATAGATAAAGGTATAGACGGGCTATATCCAGTAAGCAGTGTGGGCGAGTTTGTACATCTTACTCCTGAGGAGAATATGGAGATAATGGATATATGTGTTGACCAGGCAAAGGGAAGGGTTCCCGTTGTTCCTGGAGTGAGTGCCTCCTGTGCTGAAAAGGCGGTGATTTTAGCCAAGCATGCGGAGAAAATAGGTTGTAAAAGCGTGGTGGCTTGCGCGCCTTACTATTTCACTGTCTCCCAGGAAATTGTAGAAAAGCATTTTGAGATTATTGCTGATTCTATTGGTGTTTCCCTTGTGCTATATAATATTCCTTTTGCTGCTAATAAAATAACTTATGATGTAGTGAAAAGACTGAGTAGACGGGAAAATGTAGTTGCCTTGAAAGACTCAAGCGGAAGTATGGTAGATATAGTCCACTTTATGGATAAGATAAGGATAATCGGTGAAGACCTAACCCTTCTATTAGGAAGAGAAGACATATTCTTTCCCGGGCTTATGATGGGTGCAACGGGATGTATGGTAGCTACAGGATGTATTGTGCCGGAAATTTTGAAACGAATACATAAATATTTTAAAGAAGGCAACTACGATAAGGCGAGGGAGTTTCAATTCTCGATACTGATTCTTTTGAGGGCGATGTGGTCTCTTACTATGCCCATAGGTTTTAAGGCAGCGATGGAACTTAGAGGGTTTCCTATGGGTCCATTCAAACAGCCACTATCCGATGCCGAGCAGTATACCTATCAGATTACAAAAAGCAGAATTGAGAGAATAATGACGCCGCTTTTGGAAAAAATCGAGAAGATGGAAAAGGAAGAGAAATAGAGTTCCGGGGACACAATACTTAATTGTTAGTCACGCTCCGATAAATCGGAGCTACTCCTAAAACGCTGGTTTAAATGGAAAATCAAGAATTCAAAAAAATTGTGGAAGCTATTCTCGTGGGAGACGTTGAAAAAACGAAAGCTTTAACCCAGGAAATCCTCAACGAGGGTGTTTCTCCGCACGATGTGATTGAAAAGGGTTTAATGGAAGGTATGAATTTAGTGGGGGATAAGTTCGAGAACAGGGAGTATTTTTTGCCCGACCTGTTAGTAGCAGCAGAGGCAGTAAAACGGGCCACAGAAATTATAAAACCTCATCTCAAAGGGGAAAGAGGAAGAGGCACTGTGGTCATCGGAACTGTGAGTGGCGATATACATGACCTGGGGAAGAATTTAGTGGCCTCTACTCTGGAAGCCTCTGGCTTTAGAGTCGTTGACTTAGGTGTTGACGTTCCTCCCCAGAGGTTCGTAAATGCTGTAAAAGAGGAAAAAGCAAACATAGTGGCAATATCTGCTCTAATTACAACTACTATGTTGGGTATGAAGGATATTATAGAAGCAATGGTGAAAGATGGCATCAGAAAAGAAGTTAAGGTAATGGTAGGTGGCGCCCCCCTTGATGAGGAGTTTGCCAGAAAAATTGGTGCAGATAGATATGCGAGGAGTTCGAGGGATGCAACCAGGAAGGCAGTGGAGTTGGTAAATGGTTGAGATGACTTCCAGGGAGAGGATTTTAGAAGCCATCGAACATAGAGAACCGGATAGAGTTCCTGTTGATTTTGGCAATCGCAACTGGAGTATAGTAAACGCTCCTCCTTATGGATATAAGGCGCTATGTGAATATCTAAATATTTCCGATTACCCTGAACCAAAGATTGTCTATCTTCTGAACCTTGTGAGTAATATTGATGAGAGGATATTGAGGAAATTTAATGTGGATATAAGAAATTTAGGTGCCGGAGGACTGGGAATGGAGAGACTCTCGGATGGGACTCTGAGAGACTTAGATAATCATGGGCTCATATGTAAGCCGGCTGGTCCATATTTTTCTATTCCCGATACGCTTGCTCCTCTTAAGGATGCAATATCGGAGAAGGATATAGAGGAGTACCCATTTTGGTCAGACTATCGAAATCCCATATATTTTAAGGGGAAAGAAGAAGAAGCAAGACATCTTCACGAACATACAGATTATGCCATATCTACCTGGGTTCCCAATGTTTTTCATCGGTATGCTTTCGTTCGTGGATTTAATAATTTTATGATGGATATGAGAATAAATGTCGAATTTTTTACAGCACTGGCAAATAGGATCCTGAAAGCTTCGAAGACCTTTGCGCGGGAGTTCCTGGGTAGGGTAGGAAAGTATATAGACATAGTCTGTATTGG
>WJOT01000055.1 GCA_009619095.1 Clostridia bacterium | reverse complement strand
TTTAGCCTCTATTATTCTTACTAAAACGTCTCCTTGAAGATTGCGATAGAATGAAAAGAAAATATCCAGCAACGAAACAACAATACTCGAACGGAACCATTAAAAATGGGGAGGTTGCAAAACTGCTTGCTGCCATAAAATTGAATCCAGGTTTTGCTGTAAGTAAGGGAAATGAGGAATTTTTCGGAAATAGTTATGAAAAACTTTTTGACCCTGATATTTCAACATATGATTGCTTGGTATCTATGGTCTTATATTGGTGGATAAAAGAAAGTTACAGAGGTGCAAAAAGGTTTTATGATTTTGATAAATCATATGTTTTTAAAAATCCTGTTACATACTATGTATTGAAATTGATATATAAAATTTTGAAAGAACAAAATAATTGGAAGAAAAAGGTTATATCTTTTTACGAAAACTCAAATGAAAAAGCGCATAAACGTTTCTTAAATCAAATAAGTGGGGTTATATCCGAATATTTCAAAGTTATTTATAGAACGTGGAAAGATTCCGGAGAACCTAACCACAATACTTATTGCAAAAAACCATCAACCATAAATGACATTGAAAAAAAACGAAAAGAGATTAAACAGCTGAATGAAAAAAGTTTATATATTTTCAGAAAATTCATATTACAATGATTAAAATATAGTATTGTCAACCGCTGATATTTATAATTTTTCTTTTTGTCACTTTCATCCCAGATTGCATATAGAGTTGAGGTGCTGGCACCTATTCTATCTCGTAATTTAAGCAAGAAGATTATTGTCCAAGCTTCTAAATAAACAATGGAAAATATACTTTGGCTTAATGTTGCTGAAAATAGAAGGCTTGAAAACTACACTGGCTTTCTAGATTGCTTAAAGGAGTGGAACCTTGAAAGTTTAGAAATTAGAGTACCACTCGGAAGACGCATAGAAGATGATTATATTCAAAATGTTATTGATTCTTCAGCAGCATTTATTTTGCAGAGCAGAGATTTAATTGATGTTAAAGTCATTAGAAAAATTATAAAGGACAAAATAAAGAGTGGAATTCCTCTTTTAGTTTTCTGCTCAAACCCATCACTTAATGATTTCTTGCTAGATTACGATTTAGCAGTAACTAAATACTACCTTTACCAACCTTCTTCTCCATTGGGGTATGATAGGTTAGTGCAGTTATTACCTAAGGAACAACCGTTTTGTGACGTCGAACTACTGAAAGGAATTAATTCTATAGTTGTGCAACAACCTTCATCAATTTGGTATGGAAGAGAGTCTTCACCTTTATTGGTTGGAAATAAAAGTGTTCAAGTAGTAGATAATATGGATTTACTTGTGGAATGGGGAGCTAGAAAATTATGTTGTGCAGCTAAATGGCAAGGAAACGAGAATTCTGCTGTCTGGCTTTTTGCCGGTGGATTTTTTCATGATCCATATACTGGTCCATTTGGTCAGCACTTTCCTGGTATCGAATCTAATCGTACTCTTGCCAAAAATTTGGTCTCAAAAATTCTTAGATCAACTAGAAAAACATTTACTCTTCCTATGTTTACATCTTTGATTGAAAAGATTGAGGTCAAACTCCATGACCTTGTTATGCACTTACTAAAAACAAAATATGGAAAAAATTGGTGGATTAATGGTGTTCATGCACGTATTCGAAAAAAGTGTGAAGACCGATATAAAGAAGAAAAATGTGTTCGACCTAAAGAGAGTTACTTAGACATAGTGGATTATAAAGAAATTATAAAAAAGAATTGGCAAATTTTTTCATCGGTTTTTGAAAGCATGTTTAATACCAAAGGAAAGGCTAGATCATTACGATGGATCGTTTCATTTAACAATACTAGAAAAGTTGTAGCACATTCAATTAAGTACCGAAGTAAACCACCAGAACCCCAAGAGCAACAGGACTTGTTCAGATATGATGCGGTTCTCAAGAAGATATGCGATGAACTAAAGATCGGAGGGTTTCCTGATATATAAGAAAGAATAGGCATATTCAAGAAATTCGGATGCCCCAGAAGCAGACAGGTCCCTAAACTCCCTTCTGAAAGTGCCGAATAACCCCACTTTCAGAGCCTCACTTTCCAGGTGCCCAAATTAGCCTTCTAATTAGCATTTTTGCCAATTAGAGCAAAAAAACTTGCAAAATTTTAATTTTTGTGCTATATCGTTAAAAATGACCAAAACTTAGGCAATACGCATAGAATTTCCCTTAACGTGAGATTTTAGCTCGCTGATATGTTAAATTCTTCAAATAAAAAAGCACTTGCCGATAATTGTAAGCCGTGATATACTTATCTTGAAGCTGTACTAAAAGTCCGATAAAGGCAATCCCTTAAGGGAGCGCAAAGCTACGGGTCTGGAGGAGCTATGACCGCCGGGCTGCTGAAGACAGCATATAGCAGAGTTTTGGCCGACTCACACCGGGCAGGTGGCAGGTCGGTTTTTTATTGGAAAAAGGTACATTCGCAATGCGAAAACTATTGAGCCAAAGGAGGAAATTCCCCAATGAACAATAAACTTCTAGTATTTTTGTCCTTTCTATTTCTGACAGGTTGTGCGACCTATCAAGTAAGGCCTGTAGAAACAGAAAAAAATATCTGGATAAAAGTAAAGTCTGCGAATATAAGGGATGGTCCCTCGACCGAAAATAGAATAATTGCGGGTGCTGAATGGAATGATAAGCTTATTGTAATTGATGAAAGGGCAAAATGGTATAAAGTCAAGCTGACAGCACAGTCTGCTGGCTGGATTTACAAACCCCTATGTTCACTTGAAAAACTAAAGGGCGTTAAGAAAGTGAAGCCAGCTTCTCGCTATAAAAAGAGCAAGAGCAAAGGATTGGTTGACTGGGGTGTTTTGGGAGATACCGATGAAGAAGCAGAAGAAACTTTGAATAGAATTTTCGATTCTTGGGGAGTAAAATAGTAGTCCAAGAATAGCATGGAACCGAGGGACGAATAATGACTAACCTAAATCAACAAATAGTAAATACCCATCAATGTAATGACGAGAAGAACCATGAATGTAACAGTTCTTGTGTCGGTTGGTTCTCGGCTAATTGCTGGAGCTATTTATTTCACAGTGGGGTTGTTTGTAAGACAACCAATAGGTGCTATAGCAAAGCAGACCTGTAGGTGCCCCCCTGAAAGTGCCCAATAACCTCACCTTCAAAGGCACAAATTTTATGTCCCAAAACTAGCCTTCTAACTAGCATTTTTGTTAATTAAAGCAAAAAAATCGTGCAAAATTTTCATCTTTGTCATATAATACTAAAAAATAGTAAAGTGCTGGCAACCAAAATTGACCCTCCTTTCCACACACTCGATCAGGAAGGCGTGAGAGAGCTGATAAAGATAGGGATTGAGAAAGGAAGAAAGGGCCGACCAGATTTAGAAGTAGGCATTTGCGGTGAGCATGGAGGAGACTCCCAATCAGTAAAGTTTTGCCATCGGGTAGGAATGAATTACGTCAGCTGTTCACCTTATAGAGTGCCTGTTGCTCAGCTGGCCAGCGCCCAAGCAGTTTTAGAAGAAAAAAAGAAAAGTTCATAGTAATTGGCTTGTAGTAGTAAGACAATTACACCTTATAAGAAAGATTATACATACGAGATCGTCCTACGAGGTAGCCTCGTAGCTCAACGGGACAAGGCAACGATTTCGTAAACCTAAAGAGGGTAAAAAGAGGGGTCGTAAAAAGATAGAGGAAAATCCTAAACTTCCTTAATTTTAAAGGGAGATTTGGGATTTTTTATTTTATGAGACTTTGCAGGTTTTGGAGGTATTTGGGGAGACTTATGGTAACAAAATGGTAACAAATTTTGGAGAAAAGAAAGGAGCTGAAAATGAAAATTCAAGTTGAAAATGTTACCTTAGTGTTGCTTTTAGCAATCCTCGTTGCCCTTCTTCTCATTTTTCATGTCCAAAGATATGAAGTCTTCGCGGTAAAAGGATTTGGAACTTTCCGGGTTGATAAATTAACAGGAAAAAGGTGGATATTACATGAAGGTAAATTCAAAGTCTTGGGAAAATCTTCGAGGCTCAGAGATAAATAGGATAAACAACAAGGAACCGGTAAGAACCTAAAGAGACCAGCAGTCCAGGAACTACTAAACTCGGTTAAGAAGAAAGAAATAGGTGGTGTAATGGTGTATAAAATTGACAGGCTCACCAGAAGGCAAAGAGATCTCTGGTACTTACTGGAGGATGTGTTCCAAAAGAATGAGGTGGCGTTAGTTAGCGTAACAGAGCCATTTGACATCTCCACCGTCCCAAGGAAAGGCATTTCTGGGTATGCTAGGGGTATTTGCCTAGCTCTGGAGGGATGAAATTGCTGAACGACCCCACCGTTATTCATGGGGAAAAGTATATATTCATTGCATAATCTTAATTTATGGGTATATTTCTATGCCTATGCCATGCCTGGGCGTAGGATCACACCCGGAGGCGGTGGAAACCGTTTGCCACGTTGCGTTCTGGGGCAATGCCATCATTGAGGGTTCATTCTGTACACTATGGGGGAAATATAGCCCCCTTCTCAGACGATAACACCGCTCCTGACACATTAAGGACAGTATAACTTTTGTTAAATACAATATCTCTGGGAAACTGCCTCCAGAAAAGTTGTCCAAAGACTTTAAAAACTGTGTTCTGGCCAGAAAATTGGGGGGTCTTATAGCGGTATATAATTATACCTTGATTTATGGAATTGGATTTGGTACAATTTTCTTGCTTTATGAATCAAGAAGGTGAGAAGAAATGCCCGAATCAAGGAGAATGGATGAAATATTGATGCGTGATGTAATTAGCTTTATAAAGCAAGGCATTGAAAAAATGTTTCAAAAGAAGAAAACAGTGCTATTTCAAGTATTGAAAAAAATCTATCCCAAATTGTTAACATAAGAGAGAGCAAATTAAAAGGCCTGTCAGAGAAAATAGTGCTTGATTTGATGACCCTTATTATTTTCTATCTTCTCGTATGGTTTTACGAAGAAAGCCAAGAGACTATATTGAAAAATTACTTGAAAGTTCTAGAAAGTACTAGAAGAGTGGGTACGGGACACAAGATTCCCAAAGAGATTAAAGATAAATGGTACAATGATTTGAAAAATAAATTGGAGTAACCATATAAGCCAACCGGAATAATAGACACACCAAGACTCTAAGATTTTTATTGCAAAAGAAAAAATTTACATCTTATTGGGGGTGAGTTATGAATAGAGAAGAACTAATTAAAGAGATAGAAAACAAAAACTATTTACCTGAAACGATGACTAGCTTAATAAAGTTAATCGAAAAGAATGGAGAGATACAGGCGGTCTATTTTGATAAGCAATGGAAGGAAATGAAACAAATCGAAAAATTAACCTGTTACATTGTAACTAACCGTGACTTTGCAGTAATATCCGTTTACCCATTAGAAGAAGAGATTCAGTGCGATTATACGATGTGTTCTTTAGAGAAGTTTATAGGTATGGGGGAGCAAGCTTCTTTATTGAGGATAACCCATGTCGACCCGGCATACAAGGAAAATAAAATGAAGAGATTCGAAGCTACCGTCTACTTTGACGTACCAGAAGAAGAATTGCGCAAAGTAGCATTGACAGTTCACTCACAACCTAAAAGAGAAGAAACTGCAAAAGCAAAGAATGATCTTAGAGCATTCCTTAACGAACTTAGTGAAGTTACTCATAGATTGAGTGAACGGTAGTTAAGACCATAAAAATTTTATATCCTATTGACAAATATAATTGGCAGATTGAATGTAGTTGAATTTAATTGGATTTCTTCGATTATAAACTGAGGGGGTGGATGGTATGAAGATTAAGGAAATTAGGATTAAGAACTATCGTAGCTTACAAGACTTTGTCATCGAAAACATCGGGGACTTATCAACGTTCATTGGGAGCAATAGTTCGGGTAAGTCGAACCTTTTTGAGGCGATTTCCCTGTTCTTTAGTTATCTAGATGTTTCCCTTGAGCAGGATATAGGCACTGCCGATGAATACCTATGGTTTGATAGAGATTCAAGTAAAGACATAATATTCCAATTTGGATTTGAAGTAGAAAAGACAGAATTAAAAACCATCATCCCTGAAGATATTGTTCCTGATGTGCATTCTATCTCAACTTCGTCTCTCATTACAGTTGTTCGAGTTATTAAGGGCCCGGCTAGTTCAGCGAAGTGGAAAACTCTAGAAGTTAGCCTTAATGGGAATATATTGGTAAAAGACGATAAATTTGTTTATAAAAAAGAGAAAATAAAGAAAATAACATCTAAGGAAACAACCAACCAAAAAGTCGCACCTTCGGCAGGTAACTATTTAGAACTTATCCTTAAAAATATCTCCCAATCCTTTAAGGGAAAGTTCAAATTAATACCAGCCGTTAGGAATGTAGTTAGCGAGGGTAGTATGAGTGGACGGACTTCGTTTATATCTGCTTCTTTACTCAGTAAACTTGTCAAGTTGGGGCAGGCAATGGGAAGACACGAAGAGGAAAGATGGATCAACCTTCAAGAATCTGTTACAAACACTTCTCTTGATATTGAGGACTTGCTTATTAGGGGTAGCAAAGTTATTATTAAAGAGAAAGGAACCTATAGGTACTTTCCAGTTGAGCTAATTGGCGGTGGTTACCAAGAAATGTTAGAACTCATTTATGAAATAACTGAAGATAACATTCCCTGTGTAGCGGTCGAGGAACCGGAAACTCATTTCCATCCAGAAATAACAAGGAAGCTCTTCGACTTTATGAAAAAAGAGTCAGAAAAAAGGCAGTTATTTATATCCACTCATTCACCAGTCTTCATTGATCAAGAAAACTTAAGGAATACATGGATTGTTAGAAAGGAAAATAGAAGCACAACGACTTCTAGAATAAAAAGTCCCAAGGAACTTCAAAACGTACTATTTGAACTGGGTATTCGACCTAGCGATATTTTCTTTTATGATGCTATCATTTTTGTTGAGGGTGTATCAGACAAAAAGGTTTTCCAACACTGGTTTCGCAAAGCGGGCGTCGAATTAAGTGGTTATAGAGTCACTATGATTCCGATTAATGGCAAGGCCAAGGGGAAATATCATTTGAAAGTTTGGTTAGAAGCTATAAGAAACGTCAAAATCAAGTTTTTTATGATTTTCGACAAAGATGCCGAAAAGGAAGCGAAAGATGCGATCGACACAGGCGTTTTGAAACGGGACGAAAATCTGTTTCTTCTAGAAGATACTCTTGAAGACTATTACGACCTTGATAAGCTGGTGAAAGCCATAAATTCTGAGTATAACTTAAAGATAACGGCAGAGGAAAAAAAATTGTTAAAAAGAAAACCGCGGAGCAAAATTATAGATGATCTACTAAGGAAAAGAGATATTGACAAGCAAGGGTGGAAAGTTAGAATTGGAGAAAAAGTTGCTAAGTCAATGACATTTTATGAACTGCCGGAAGAGATAAGACGAATAATAGAACGCATAGGAACAGATTTGCGTATATAAAAAGATATAGAATTATGAATAGCAAGAAAGGCATTGAGAAGCGTTATTTGAGTGTTGCTGAGTTAAGCCAATAACTTAAACATTCCAAAACATACGCTTTACAGTTGGGTTAGTATGAAAAGGATACCCCATCTTAAAATTGGCGGAACATTACGCTTTGACATGAGGGATATTGAAGCATGGCTAAAAGAGAAGAAAGTAGAAGTTCACGAAGTTTGGAAGGGGTAACACCACTTCTTACTTGACAAATCCAAATCTTTACGTTATATTTATAGAAAGAGCAAAAAAGTCTCAGCCTGACAAAATCCAATTTACGCTATATAACAAAAATACGAGAGGTGCAAAATGCTAGATAGAATCACAAATATTTTACTGGGCCTATTTCTTCTAACACTAATATCTGCATTAGCGTTAGCTCAAGATAGCTACGAGTTCTATGATGAATATGGGATGCCTCAAGGCAGGGCTACACAAACCCCAAGCCCATTTGGCGATACTTACCAGTTCTACGATGAGTATGGGATGCCTCAAGGCAGGGCTACACAAATTCCAAGCCCATTTGGCGATACTTACCAGTTCTATGATGAATATGGAATGCCTCAAGGCAGGACTACACAAACCCCAAGCCCATTCGGTGATACTTACCAGTTCTATGATGAGTATGGGATGCCTCAAGGCAGGACTACACAAACCCCAAGCCCATTCGGTGATACTTACCAGTTCTACGATAAGTATGGGATGCCTCAAGGCAGGGCTACACAAATCCCAAGCCCATTCAGTGATACTTACCAGTTCTATGATGAATACGGCATGCCCCAAGGTAGTGTTAGAGAAACCCCAAGCCCGTTTGGTAATTACGATTTCTACGACGACCATTAGATTCTAAATCAAATATAAAACTTAGCTAAAGTAAATATAAACCGCTAATTTCGGAATGATCTTAGCGGTTTTTTGAGGAAATAACTATATTCTGCGGAAAATCACACCGTATCCATTGAGTCTTAGGTAGAAAGAGAGACCGATTAAGCCTGCCAATATTGCTATGGAAAGCCAATCCTGCCACTTATACCTGAAGTGAAGGTAATAAGTTCTCCTCTTTTTAAATCCAAAACCTTTAGATTCTAATGCCATAGCTAATAGGTCCGTATTTCTGATGGCATGGATGAGAATGGGAATAAAAAGAGGGATATGCTTTTTAATTCTTTTTAATAGGTGGCCACTTTCCAAATCTAAGCCCCTCGACTTTTGAGCTTGAATGATGGTTGAAGTTGTAGCTTGGAAAGTGGGAACCAGGCGGAAGGAGAGGGAAAGGGCAAAGCTGACCGGGAAAGGAAGACCCAGTGAGCTTAGTCCCAGAGTGAAATCTTCTGTTCTCGTGGAGGAGAGGAAGATAATTCCTGAGAGTATCATTGTGTCTATTCTGATTCCCATAGCCAGTCCGTAAAGGAGAGACTCTTTCGATATTTGAATGAAGCCTAACTTAAATATTCGTGTTGGACCCCGGAGAAATAAAGACCATAAGAGTGTACTGAAAAAAGCTAAAATGATTAACAGTATCCAGAATTTCTTAAGGTTGGAAAGAGACTTGGCCAGAATAGAGAGGAAAAGAACTATTACAAATATAATGGAGAGGTATAGTGGATGGTTGAATACCATTGCCCAGATGAAAAGGAGCAGTAATCCTACTATCTTTGTGACCGGATGGAGACGATGGAGAAGAGATTCTTTATCCAGGTAGATAAACATACTTATCTTTTCAGACAGTATTTGAATTCATCAACAGAAAGGAGCGTTCTGCCCATCCTGTTGCTTAAACGTATAATTTCCGGTAATCTTAAGAAACTATTAGCCAGCTTCTCTTCTTGAGAAAAGACTTTTCGAGTTTGGTCATCCAGTATAATTTTTCCCTTATGGAGGACTAAGACTCTATTTGCATATTCAGCAACCACCCAGAGTGAGTGAGTAATGATGATTATGGTATGTCCTTTTCGATTAAGACTCTCTAAAAGTTCCATAATCGATTTCTGTTCTCTATAGTCTAAACCTGTGGTTGGTTCATCGAGGATGAGGACGTGCGGTCTTGCGGCAAGGATTGAGGCAATGGCAACTCTCTGTCTTTCTCCCTTAATTAAGGAGAAAGGGTCGCATTTTTCATACCCTTCTAATCTCACCTCTTTCAGTGCCTCTTCTACGAAAAGGGAGATTTTCTCTCGGGGAATTCCTAAATTATTGGGCCCAAAGGCGACTTCCTCTTCCACTGTATCGGCAAATATCTGATGGTCGGGATTCTGAAATACATAGCCTACTATTTTCCCCAGTTCGGCTACCCGTTTTCCTTTAGTGTCTTCACCAGCTACTCTGACTTCTCCTTTTGAGGGCTTAAGTAGCCCATTGAAATGTTTTACCAATGTCGTCTTTCCCGACCCATTTTGTCCAATAATGGCTAAAAATTCTCCTTCACGAATTTCCATATTTATATTATCTATAGCCTTAATATTTCCGGGATAGATATATTCCAGGTCTTTTACTTCGATAATCTTCTTTCCATAATCTGTATTTAGCTCATCATCTTTTTTCAGGAGAGCTGTGTATTTCTCGTCGGAGATTTTCCACTCTCTTTTTTGGAAAACTTTAAGCGTCTCCTCCACAGTGAGAGGAAGCGATGGCTCATTTGTTTCCTGGAAGAGTTTGGCTATCTGGGGAGGACGAATCCCATGATTCTCCAGGAGTTCTACGTCTCTGAGAATTTCGTGAGGTTTCCCTTCGGTAACTACTCTACCTCCATCCATAATTACAATCTTGTCTGCTTCCAGTACTGCTTCAGCTTCGTGCTCAATAAACAGGACAGTGTAGCCCTCTGACTTAAGTAGTCTGGCGACGGAAAAAATTTCCAGTTTACCCTGGGGGTCCAAATCTGTTGTGGGCTCATCCATTACCACTATTTTTGGCTTGATAGCCAGGATGGAAGCAATAGCCAGTCGCTGCTTTTCACCTCCAGAAAGGCTTGCCGGCTCTCTTCTTTCAAAACCTTTAAGTCTTACTAACTGCAAAGCCTCATTAATTCTCTCCCTGATTTCCCCTCGAGGGAGGCAGAGATTTTCTGGACCAAATGCCACTTCTAACTCTACATTAGTGGAGAAGAGTTGCGACTCAAAGTCTTGAAACACTAAACCTATCTCGCCTACCAGGTCATGAACTCTTTTGTCCCTAATTGAGTTTCCTAAAATTCTGATTTCCCCACTGTAATTGCCCTTATGAAAGTGGGGAATTAAACGATTTAAACAGCGAGAAAAAGTCGACTTACCCGCTCCGGTATGTCCCATAAGGACAACCATTTCTCCTTGTTCCTGTGCGAATTTTATTCCATCTAAAGCCTTTGTGGTTCCGTCTTTATAAGTAAAGGTCAAAGCATTAACTTCAATAGCTTTCATATTGCTCCCTTAAGTATTTTGCCCCTGAGTAACATCGCTCCGTTCGATCGGCACCGTAAACGGTGCCCGACCAGTTTTGGTCGGTCGCCCTTTCGGAGGGTTACCTATAGTAACATAGAACCTATAAGAATCAGAAATATTACAGGTACCATTCCTAAAGCGATTCCCAGAGAGCCAGTAGTTCCCGTTATAAAGCCTGCTCCCAGAAATCCCGAGTGGTAAATTCCCAAGGAGATTAAATTTCCCAGAACTATTCCTCCCAGACCGCCTATGGAAATGAGGATAAGTCCTAATCCCCTTAAATTCTTCCTAGGAAGTTCTCTTTCCTCAAGGATATCGGAATAGAGAAGTCCCCATCTCTTTATTCTGGGATAGAGGATAATTAGAAGGAAAGGACCCAGAATAGAAGCTACCAGGAAATTATTTATGGTGATGATGTTGGCCAGAGCAGAAAAAGGGACCAGCCCTAAAAGATCGACTCCCCAGCCAATAACCACTCCGCAAACACTACTTGCCAGAAATACGAGGAATATATACTTTAAGAGCTTCTTACTACCTTTAATGGTGGGCTCTTCCTTGGAGATAATTCTCCAAACCTTATAAGGTATGAACCCATAAAGGAAATTTCCCAGAAACCCGAAAATACTTCCCAGACCAAGAGTACCAAAGAAGTCTCCGATCAGGTTTCCAAAGGCACTTCCCCAGGCAGCTGCAGGACCAAACATCAAGGAGCAGATAATGGGAAGCACATTGGCTGGCCTGATTTCTGTAAATCCGGGAATTATTGGTATGGGCTTAAACGGAATAAGCACCGCAGCATAAACTGAAGCGATTACTGCTGTTAAAACTACCATTCTGGTATGTTTCCACATGGTAAACAGTTCTTTCATTACTTCACCACCTTATTTGGTCCGGCGCTATTCTTATTATTTTCGGTCGAAGAAGATATTCTTTCCACTAGCAGAGAGAGGGATACCGAGGACCATTTTGACTTTTTCTCCTAGTATTTTCCCTTCAACAGAGGTCCAGCCAACGGTATACATAACGCGGTTATCTACCCTGTGATTACTGGCAATAGAAACAGCAGAACCTACGGCAATTCCCAGGTCTCCGCTATTGTGGGCGCAGCGGGCGCGAGCTTCATCACATTTTTTGCAGTTATCAAATCCGCAAAAACCGCAATCCAAACCCGCCGGGTCAAATTTTGTGCCGATTAAAACCACGGCTTGTGCCTGGCGGACGCAATTTGCATCCCGGGCGAACCCAGCGGCTCTTTCGGTCTTTTTTCCAAATTCTTCCATTTTCTGGGCAAAAGAATCCTTTTCCTTATCAGTTAGAACAGTACTGACAATGTTGTCTATTCCTCTGGCTTTGGGTGCTGTCCTGGCTGCCACACACATCAAATTAGCCACATGTAGGACTCCTTCTGTCTCAGCATCTCTGCTATTTTTAGCCATAAGGTTCTCCTTTCTTAATCGGGTTTGATGAATTAGGCTCCTACGTGATCGGGTTCGATAAATCGAACCCCTACAAAAATATGTTGACACGTAAGGTGAGCTATCTGCTCAGCTTGACGGCTGTGCCGTAGGCCAAAAGTTCAGCGGCACTGCCGACAACGCTAGTGGTCATATAGCGGATGTTGATAATCGCGTCAGCCCCCAGCTTCTCAGCCTGGGCGATCATCCGATCAGTAGCTATCTTGCGGGCCCGTCCCATCATCTCCGTGTACTCAGTCAGCTCACCGCCAAGAACCAATCGCACCAAGGCAGAGAGGTCCTTTCCAAGCCAGATGGCAAAAATAGTGTGTCCTTTGACTAAACCCAGAATCTCGGTGGTCTCGCGGCCAGGGATATCTGTAGAATTCAGCAGCAGAACCCCGGGTTGGGACTCAGCAAGCGGAAACTCCTTTCCTGATGTCTTGCTTTTCCTTTGTTCGAGAGCCACTGTCAGCAGGACTAGCAGGATACCACCTAAGAGGCAGAAAATTGCTATCCTAAGCCACCAAGGTATAACTGGATCATCTTCAACGATCACGTGCCAAGGTACCCCGGCAAATATTGCCGTGAACAGCCCGAGCACGAAAGCCAGGGAGCCAATCAGTCGAAGTATTTTCATAATTCCTCCTTTTGCGATTGCCAGGAATCGCAATCCAAAATGTCAGTTAACGTTCAAGAGTTTGTGAAGTGCCCGAAGGGCATTTGGGCGAAAGTGCGTCAGCACTTGAGCCATAAACTCTGTGTTAGGCGGAGTAAATTTTTATTCAGTAAATCTCAACGTCTTTAATGTCTGATTAAACTCATTTTCAACAATCGGGAACAGCTCAGTTGTGGTGTCCATTATTATTTGTGCTCCTATTCCTTTATGGATAGCATGAACAACCATAACTGTATGTTTTATATTGTAAGAATTGGTATATTTTCCTATATATCCTATAGCATTTTTTAAACTAATTGTTCCATCAAGATGCGTGAACACTTTTTCCACTTCAAATCCTATTCTCATTCGAAGATTGGCAGAATAGACTATAACATCCATATCTTTTGGAACCTTTTCGAACACTATACCTATGTTAGGAATAATTTTTCTATTCTTGCTATCAAGGATCCATTCTCTTTTATAACCATATAAAGCTTTACTCTTTTCTCTATCCTCTTGTTTGTCCTTCAATGACCATTTTTCTGAGGGTAACTCAAATGAGAAGTGCCAATCTTCAATATTTATTTGTTTACTTGGCTTAGCTTCTGCTTGTTCGCCTAGCTTTTTTTGTGAAGTAACACTTTTTTGAGGTATTTTCTGTCCGGGCTCAGAACAACTGGGTAGCATAAGTACTGAAAAAATAAACGATAATAGAATAATTATTGCTCTTTTCCTCATACGTTCCCTCCGAAAATTTATTTCGCCTAACTTTTCATAGTCGAAATATTTTGTTTATGCTTCCAATTTAGCATTTTTTGCGAAGTACTTCGTTTACACTGTTAAAAAATATTCAAAATATGTACTCTAGGTCGTCTCTGACCCAGAGTTTCTGTCGGGCTCAGGGACGAGCCCGACTACACGTCTGGGTTGTTTCTGACCCAGAGTTTCTGTCGGGCTCGGGGACGAGCCCGACTACCAGTCATTTTTGCTTTTAGGGAAACGAGCCCGACTACCAGTCATTGGGGCAGTCCTGTTTCATCTTCGGATATTTTCTCGGTCAAGAAATAATCAGTAGGTTCGGTACCTTTTATAAATGGTAGCAAGACAGCATCGGGGCGGTCTTCTAAGGCTAAAAGCCCTGTTTTAGGGTCTATCTTCACAAAGACAATATTGGGGGGGACGGAGAATTCCAATATAGGAGTATCCTGTAGAGCTTCTTTCATAAATTCTGTCCACATAGGGCAAGCTGCCACTGCTCCGCTCTGTCTTTCTCCCAGGGTATGATTGTCGTCATATCCCACCCATACACCGGTCACCAGATTGGGGACAAACCCGATAAACCAGGCATCAGTAAATTTATTGGTTGTGCCAGTCTTTCCCGCTCTGGGACGACCTATACGTCTGGTATACCAACCGGTTCCTCTCTCGGCAACTTCTTTCAATAGGTAAGTCATAATGTAGGCAGTTTGCGCTGATAGGACTACTTCCTCCTCCGGGAAATTCTCTTCCAGGACACCTCCACTAGCATCTTCCACTCGAATAATGGCGTAGGGCTTAGTTCTGATACCCTGGTTTGCCAGCACTCCATAAGCTGAAGTTATTTCCAGTGGTGTGAGTACTGATGAGCCCAAGGCAAGAGATAGTGTTTTCTCCAGGGGACTGCTAATGCCCATTTTTTCAGCATAACTGGCTGCAGTAGTTGGTCTGATTCTGTCTAGCATTTTTACCGCGCAGACATTGATGGAGTAGGCTAAAGCATCGCGAAGTAAAATACGTCCACGGAAAGTTCCTTTGTAGTTCTGGGGAATCCAGATGTTTTCAGGGTTTATATTTTTGACAATTTCCGGGTCTATATCGGAGAGGTCTGTAGTGTTGGAGAGAAGTTTCCAGTTTATTCCATCATTGTAATAGGCAACTGGAGAATCCTCGATGGGATTTACTACTGTATACCCGGTATCAATAGCAGCGGTATAAATAAAGGGCTTAAACGCACTTCCCGGTTGTCTTTTTGCCTGAACTGCTCTATTAAATTGACTCTCCTCAAACTCCCGACCTCCTACCATTACCCTAATCTGTCCTGTGGCAGGATGGAGAGCTACAAGAGCGCCCTGGACTCTTCTCTCTGTTACTTCTCCCATTTCCTCCAGTTCAGTCTCTTCCGGCTCTTTGCCCTCTCTCTTTTTTATCTCGTCGAACTCATCCAGTTTATCCGCCAGGGCCTTTTCTGCAATTTTTTGCATTTTCAAGTCTAAAGTTGTGTAAATTTTCAGTCCACCTTTAAATAGAGCATAACTTCCATATTTTGGCTCCAATATTTGTCTTAGGTACTCCACGAAATAAGAACCTTGAGATTTCCTCAATTGATGTTTTTCGAATGGTAGTGGATAGTAATTGGTCTCTTTTTCCTCGTCGGGAGTAATGAATCCAGAGTCGACCATTCTATAGAGCACAGTGGCTCTCCGTCTGTAAGCGCGAGCAACGTCCACAAATGGGGAGTACCTGTTTGGCGCTCGCGGGAGTCCTGCCAGGAGAGCCGATTCTGCCAGGTTTAACTCCTGGATGTCTTTTCCAAAATAGATACTGGCGGCTTCTTGAACTCCGTAAGCACCCTGGCCAAAATATATCTGATTTAAATATAACTGTAAAATTTCTTCTTTAGTATAATCTTTTTCTAACTGGATGGAGAGAAGTAATTCCTTTATCTTTCTTGCAATTGTTCTTTCCCTGGTTAAAAATAAGGCCTTGGCCAGTTGCTGAGTTATGGTACTTCCTCCTTCCACAATTTGGCGGTGCTTCAGGTTAGCCAGCATAGCCCTGGCGATAGCATGCAAGTCTGCTCCCCAGTGTTTGAAGAACCTCTGGTCTTCAATGGCAATAACAGCATTCTGCAGGTCTACGGGAATTTGGGATAGAGGGACCAGATCTCTTCTCTCTACGAAAAGCTCAGCAATAACTTCCCTATTGATATCGTAAATTTCAGTAATCAGGTTTGGTCTATACTCATCAAGAGTATCAATACGAGGGAGTTCCTTTAGATAACGGCTCAAAGTTATTAAGGAGATTATTAAAATTCCTAAAAGAGAAGCAGAAAGTATCCATATAAATCTTTTATGAGATTTACTTTTTATCCGAATCATAGTCTCATCCTCAATAAATTATTATACCAAATTAAAAGAATTTGTAAAGATTTATGTTTATTCCATTATACTTGACATCACTATGTGATTGTGATAAAATCCCTGATAAAGGTTGAATTAAAGGAGGACATAATGGAGAAGAAGAACGTATTAGAAAGATTAGCGGAGATAAATCCACAAGCCGAGATATGGTGGGATTCTTCACCGTTAATCTACCAGAGTTGGGTGGAAGAGATGTTGAAAGAGGCAAAAGAAGAAGATAGAGAAATAATGAAAAAACAATTTACCCGACTCTATAATCCTGACAAACCTGAGGAGACGCTATTTAGAGGGGTGACTACAAATCCTCCTCTCTGCCTGAACGTGTTCAAAACTCACGGAGATTACTGGGCAGAATTTGTAGATGGA
>WJOT01000045.1 GCA_009619095.1 Clostridia bacterium | reverse complement strand
GACAAGGCACCAGCTGTAAATATTTATGGTGTGGAGAATAAACGCGCATATGATAAGAACCTGAAAGCCTTTGACGAAGGTATCTCCTCAGGAGAGAAAGTGAGGAATTACCTCCAGAAAGTTCAAGAAGAGATCAACCCACTGAAAGCCCGCCTGTATAATAAGAAGTTGAAAGAGTTAGAATCGAAGATAGAAGGCTACCAGAAGAAGAAAATCTCACTCAGTCAATACTCCCAATACCTCCATCATCTCCTGGATAGTTCTCCTCTCCCCTTAGGGGAGAGGGTTAGGGTGAGGGGGAAATACCCTAATTTCGAACTGTTTGTCGAGGCCTCTAAATTTGAGAATAAGATAGACTTCTCCAGGGTAGATACTGAGAGGTCAAAATACATAAAAGAGCTGAGCAAGAAATTGACTAACGATGAACTATCCGACCTTCTGATTATGAGCCTTGACTATAGATTAGGGAAGGTGACATCAGGAGAATACTATACTTATCTCCAGTCTCTCTCCTCCAGGATGGGAAAGGGAGTAAGGTCACAAGACCCCAGAATACTGACTGAGCTTGTGACTTCAAAGGAAGGTAAAAATGAGTATCCCAACCTGAACTTATATATCAAGTACAACAAACTCTACGACAGGATAGACCAGAATAAGTTATTCTCAGAGATTACTGAGCTAGAAGAAGAAGTTAAAGAGAAACTATGTGAGAGCGAAGAGGAGAGGGAATTAGTAAAGCTCTCCAGGATGCTTGGTGTTTTACAGGACCTCACAAGTCTCAAGATTTCCAATGAAGACCTCGCCTATTATTATAAACACCGTAATGAGATAACTCCAGGGATGTTCTCTGATTTCATAACCGTACACAAGTTGGGGGTTGATACACTGGCAAATCAGGGTGGCCGGCCGAAAGGGGATATGGCTCAAGAGCGAAGCTCTGCTAAAGCGGTAGTCGCAGGCTTGAGCCTGCGTCTGGCCACCCTATCAAAATTTGAGGGATTCTACAGGATAGCTTTAAACAGGAACAAATCTTTAGTGGATAACACCATTTCCCGGATGGAAAAAGAAGGAGTGAAAGTTGCCGTTCTCATTGCTGGAGGTTTCCATACGCCAGGGATTACAGAACTTTTGCGTGATAGGAATATGTCCTATGTAGTGGTTACTCCGCGACTGGGAGAGAACTATTCCTCTGATTTGGAACCCTCTCCAAGGAAGAGGAGGTCGAACCTGGAGAAAGCCATAGCGGGTATTGTAGGGGCAATAAGGGCAGCGAGTATATTTAGAGACTCATCGTTCCAGAGATACGCCGTGATTTGCCTTGGGGCGAATCTTACTGTAATTCTCTCCTCTCAATTTAAGCCAGAGGAGATAGAAAGGGCATCCCAACAGCTAATAAGTGATTGGAAGGAAGAACTTCGTGCTAGAGGCAAATCAACAGAAGTGATAGACAGTGTTGAATTTTTGTCTGTAGTATTAACGAGAGAGAATGAGGCATTTGCCTTAGGAGTTGTCAGGATAAAGAATGAGAATCTGCCTTTTGTCTTTCGATATGATGTAGAGGGGGAAAGAGTCCTTGAGATTATCTCTGGTGATGGTTGCAGAGACTTTTTCCTTTCAGGCGCCTTTGACAATATTGTAGAGGTTGAAGTTGCTTTGACTGTTTGGGACAAACTACCAAAACTCTGGCCGCCCTCCGTATTAACCGAGCCAGAAATTAGAACAACCATCTTCGGCAAAGGTGAAAGCAAAGTCGAAAGCGAAGTCGAAGATACTGCACATGAAACCGTTGAAGCTATTGAGGGGTTAAAGCAAGAAGGAATTATGGAAATACAGGAATCGGTTCCATCTTCTTCCTTCGCGTTTATACCCTTCGTATTCTTAGGAGGATTTTTTGACTGGGGTAGTCAAATTTCTCATAATATTATGGAAGAAGTCACGGAACGAATTTCGTCACTCGCTTCGCATCTTCCCAGTGGCGGTCTGCCACTTGAAACAACCCTGTCCGATAAATCAGAAGTCGCGAACCAACTCGCTAATTTATTCCCTCACCATTTCATTCCCATTCTGATAGCCGGCTTTGTTATATTCGGCACGATTATCTACTTTGCCATTCAAAGAAAGGGCAAAATAGTAGAATTTAAGGGAGCAAAAGTCAACCTTAAAGGCTTGGTAGATAGAAGCATAGAAAAAGTTAAAAGTAGCCTTGCAAAGAGCCGAACTCGCCGCATTATGGATGGAATCAAGATGCACTTATCATCCCTCAAAGCCAGATTGACATCTGACCAGCCTCTTTTCGGATCCAAGAAAGAGCCTAGCCCCTCAAAACTTGCGATACTAATGTTCGAGGAGTATTTACACAGTGGAAAAATAAAAAAAGTTTTGGAAGAAGCACATAAAGATGTGAAACTACTTACCGAACTTGCAAAAGATTTAGAAGAAGCAAAAATAGTAATGGATGAAGAGAGTTACAATAAAGTTAGGGAAATTCAAAAGAGAATGAATGGTTACATGGATGAGGCTAATGAAATACAACGTAAATCAGCCATTATTTATGCAGATGTTAGAAAAGAGTATAGCTATTTAGATTGTGATAGAAACCAGGTATCAGATGAACACTATAGAGACTGGGTACGTTTTAAGGAAATAAAATCAAAGGATACTTCCATAAGAGACAGATGGCTACAATTGATGTATTATCATAATACTATGATCGGTAGTCCAGCAGATATTTTAGGCAGAGTGTTAATACAACGTGAAATTGTATACAATATCGCACCTGCCATAGCCTATAGAGGGCAAAAACTTATAAGCTACCTTGAGGAGAAAGATTGGAAGGTAACTCTAGCTGACTTAACAAAGGATTATTACTTTATGCTTGATAACATAAAATTCATGAAAGATATTTTGTCAAGAGTAAAGTTTTTATTTCCATATCTTGATGATGAAGATGTAGAAGTAATAAAACGCTTAGAAAACAAGATTGAAGAAAATACAGAAGAATTTGATAAAGTATGGAAACGTTATCCGCTATCACCACAAATCGGAACAGAGTTAGATAAAAAGTCTTATATACAAAAAAAGGAAAAAAGAGATTTGGCTTTACTTAGTTTAAGGACGCTTGAAAACGTATCCTTTGAATTACGAGGTGGAGAATTATACTTTGTTTTAAGTCCTAGTTTAAAAGATAAAGATAAGGAGGATATACACACCAAAGAATATATAAGATTAATGTTAGAGGCAAGCAAACATGAGATGGAAACACGATTACGGTGCTTCGAAAACACTAAAGATGATGGAGTTGACATAGATATAACTATAAGGGAAGGTGATAAATTTATTGAAGAACAGTTAGAAAAGTTATTGTTAACATTGAGAAGTATTGGAGAACCCGACACTCATGAGTTTGTTAAGGTAAGGAAAACTAAAAAGCAAGAACAGGAAATTAAAGAGATAAGCGAGGATGCCAGAAAGAGAATAGATACTGCAAAAGGAAATGCAATCAGAAGGTTAAAACAAATCTTTTCTCTACCACAATCTACTATAGAATATTTGGAAAGTCTGGAAATAAAAGTTTGGAGAAACCTTTTAAGTTTAGGGAGGAACTGGGATAGGATAATTGACATTGATGATAATGCTTTTGGGAATGATGTTGCTTTGAGTTTAACTATATACCATGAACTTTTACATATCATTCTTAGGCAATATAGGCCACGAGGAAAATTAACTACTGAACAGAAGTTTGCAGAAGAGGTATGGGTAGTCCAGCAAGAACTCGAGTACCTCTTAAGTGACAAATTTACTGATGCACAAAGAGACTCCTACCTTAAATATCTAGAATCCTCCAAACGCATTAACCACGCAGCCTTCCTAGAATTGTACGAAAGATATGCTAACCTCAAAGAGAAAAATGCCTCAGATGAAAAATTGAGACTAGCAATAGCCACCTCTGTAAAACAGGCAATGTTAAGAGACTTAAAATATAGGCCCGACCCAGAATTAGACGAATACTTAAAAGAGGAGTTGGATTTAAGAAAACCCAGAGCCAAAACCACTGTGCTTAAAGGCATACAGGAGATAGTTGAGCTTGTTTCCCAGGAAAGACCAGATGAAGGCCACGCAAAAATAGCAAAAATAATAACTCAGGAAGAGTTTGACCGGAGATTAAAAGCGCTAAAAGCCCAGGAAGAAGACTTTGATAGTGAAGAAGCTCTAGAGTTAGTAAAACAGGCTATATTGGCCAGCGGTCTTACTGGTAAAGCGGTTACCATTTCAGGAGAACAGTATGCCCCTTGGGATGAAGAAATGTGGAAGATGCAGAAGAAGGGTGCTCGTTCAATGCGGCATGGTGCAATAGTACGTATGCCTACTTCAGCAGGTAAATCGTTTGCTTTTAATGGTACCGCAATTCTACGAAGCTTTGCTAACAAGATAAAACGGGAGAAAACCCCATCTGTTAAAAAGGAAGTAACAATTGTTCATACAGAAGAAAATCTGGTTGAGAGAGATGGAACGAAGGGAGGCAAGGTAGGTGCTTATTTTGGCCTGAAGACAGGTTTTGTCGTTTCCCCGGGAGGAAGAAGGCAAGCATATTTTGTTGATGGCAGGGGGAACAAAGAAGAGACTACAGAGCAACAATTGTATGCTGAGGCAGATATTGTTTATCTAAACATCCATAATTTCATACACCGGTTTGAAGATGATGTATTTACTTCACGAAGATCAGAAGACAAAGCGCTCAAGTGGGGAGAGCAGACATACTTTCTTGCATTCGATGAAGGTGATATCCCGCTAAAGCTGCATGTATTTACGCCTTGTGTTATATCAAGCTCAGGTATGTTTGATGAAAATAAATTAATGGAACTCGCCAGACAAAGGTTACGAATGCAGGAGATTGCTGATGAACTGATACACAGGGGCTTGTTAACCAAAGACGGCAAGAATGTTAATAACGCGCTCTGCGAAAGGAATGATGGTTCAGCAACAGTTGTTCTTAGACAGAAAGAAGGAATAACCTGGCTTAAGAAGAAACTCGAATCATTGGACGAATACAAACAGAATAAAGGGACACTTTTTGGATTTGGAGATTTCTACTTATGGCAGGAGTTCGTAGAACTTGCGCTTTCTGCTTACCTTTATTACAACAGACGAGAACATTACGACGTAACTGACTCTGATATTGAAATTATTGATAAAGAAGCCAGTAGTCAGAAACTAAAAGGAAGGCGCTGGAGCTATGGTCTTGATATAGCTATGAGGATAAAAGAGAATCGTCTTAATAATGCTAACCTCCCGCTTGAACCAGAAGAGATGAGCGTTGCTTCAATGGGATTGCCGGAGATATTGAATCCTAAGCTCGAGCTTGTTTCAGGGTTCAGTGCGGCTTCAGCGACTATAGGTCGAGATACGGCAGAAGCATTTGGTTTGGATTTTGTAGACCTGAGGCCAGAGGGTGAGGAAGCAAAACCTCAAAGAACCGATTATGCACAACTATTTTCTGATAAAGATTCGGCAACAAACGCTGCTACTGACATGGTAGCTCAACTTCGTAGAGGTAATTTGACAGATGAAATGAAAAATAAAGGTCTTTCAGAAGTGGGTTCTATACTGGTAAGATGTGAATCGGATAAAAAAGTAAGTGAATTTGTGGATTCACTTCTTCAAACAGATATCGGGAAAGGTAATGTGAGACGTTTAACCCAAGATGGCAGGATTGTAGGAGGCGATGCTGAAGAGAACTTATCAGGTAAGACTGTACAGGATTTACAAAAGATGGCTGGAGATGATTCTATCGATAGCGTTATTATAGAGTTCACTTCAGATAATTATGAGCTTATAAAAGATAAGGTTGAAGAGTTATCCAGATTTAAGAAAGTTATCATTGTATCGACAAATTTAGGTGGCAGAGGAGTAGATTTTAAAGGGGACAATATGGTTGCTATCTCTACCTACTGGGATGAACTCGATGAGACAGACATACAGTTTAGAGGTAGAGTTGCCAGAAATGGCAGGATTGGCTTCTGGTTTGGCTTCGGGTCGGCGAAAGACTCTATTTTGATAAAATATAAAAACCTGATTACTGAGGAGCTAGCGTATTTTGAAAGTAAGGTGAAAGATGGCCAGGTATACGACCTTCAGTTTCACAAGAATACTAAAGAATCCAAACGAAACCAGAAAATTGTCTTTCAGATGAGAAAGGCTATCAATGACCATAACCATAACACGACGGTGCAGGAGATACAATTTGGTGAATTTTTGAGACCATTCAATCAAGAACAAGCTAACCTCAGAAGGGGAATAACGGATGGTGGCGTAGAAGCTATTATTGAACCTGAGGTTCTCGATGCGATTCAAGAAAGAATAGCTGATGTGGTGACAGTTCACAGAGGCAAAAAAGCAACTGAGATACTTTCAGCAGAAGATATCTTATCCGTTATGGTTGAAGAATTCGGTTTTGAGAATATGGATATAGAAACTGTACGGGATGCTCTCATTAGGGTGAGTACGTTAAAGGGCAAGAGTGCTTCAGCAGATGCAGAGGCTATATATACCATTATTACCGACCATCTTAAGTTTAAAGCTCTTCGGATAGTTGATGTGGAGTGGATGCGATTTATCGGAGATATGGGGTGGAATAAACACAGACTCCAGAAACTGCCTTCGCGTCCGGGATACCAGAAGAATTTTATCAAACCACAACAGATATACTCAGAAATAAAACGTATAACAGGTCAGATATATGAAAACATGAGAGGGAAAGCAGAGCAGAAAATGGCAGGAGAGGTTATAGGGCTTGCCTGTCAGTTTGCTGGTAAAGAAGTTGGTGAAGAACAACGGACACAGGCAGGCAGGGAGTTGAAAAAGGAGAGGAGGATTCCTCTGAAAGACAGGATGAAGCTTTTGTTCATAAGGATAGTCCCTCCAGCTTTTGCCATTGGCTCAAATATCGGCCTGGTATTCTTCTTAGGCTGGGTATTTAAGGCACTTACTGTTGGAGGCGTTAGTTCTGCTACAGGTTTGCCAGTAATAGGTAATATTCTTTCACTTCTGCTTGGAATCGGTGCAGTGGGCCTTCTTTCTATTGCTCTCATCACCATTTTCGTAGGGTGGGCGTTGAGTTCACAGGTCAAGAGATTAGCACAGGTAGATTCAAGCGTAGCAAAGATGGCAGATGCTATTGCTCTTGGCCACAGGATGAAGGGTAAGGAAATAGTAGAGGCTGTTGGCATATCTGCGTGGAGGAAAACCCTTACCATAACAGCTACGTTTTCTCCTTTCATAGCTGCTTTAACACTTCTTTCCCTTGTAGGTACAGTACTGATTACTGCGGAAGTAGTTGGTGCAATCTTCCTCCTCTCATCAGCTGTATTAGGCATCATCGGAGTTGCTTCTTCATTATTACTATTAGCTACCTCGCGTAAAGATTTCAAGAAGGCGCCAAGACTAACAATGAGCGCAGCTAAGAGGTTTTTCAGAGGGGGAATTGGAGGTTTTCTGGTGGGGTTAGGCATTACTGCCTCTTTACTTGTTACTGGGGGGAGTTCAGCCCTTATGTTTTCTATACCGGGTGTACTTGCTATTGCAGCGGGTGGATTTCTTGCATACAGAATTTTCCTGAAGAGCAGTGATGCTGCTGCGAAAAATAGATGGGTAGGACCGCTCGGTTTTGCTGCTGGTTTATTGATAGGCATTGCAGGTATTGGAGGAACATCGCTTTTTGGTGCCTTTGTATTCAAGTCATTTTTGGCAGCTATCGAAGCAGGTAGTATTTCAGGAGGAAGAGTCCTTGCTATCGTAGGTTATCCCTTGCTGGCACTTTTTGCGGTTCAGGGTGTATTATTTATGATGTCCCAGTGGTATATTGCACGGAGAATTGCACAGCAGGACACCATTGCAAAAGGAGAAGCAGCTGAGAAAAGAATGAGCAGATGGGCGTATATGGTCAGGGCTTCAGCGCTCAATGCAAGGATGGTCATTATATCTGCAGGTGCACTCTTAGGAATTGCTATTTTATTTACAGGTGGATGGGTTGCCCCGCTCGTTGCTTTAGGATTACCTTTACTGTTAGCGAAGATTATGGTTGCTCTCCCTGTTTTTGGAATATCTATTTTGTTAGGGTATCTGACCCACCGTCTCATTACAAGTAGAATAGAGAGGCGGTTGGATTATTCCTACCTTGCCAAAGAACCAACAAGAGCATTTGACAGATCCCTGAAACACTTATCGTTTTTGGGACTTAAAGATGTTTCTACCTCCATCCGTTCATCTGTTTCGGCTTTTAAAAAGCAAGTAGTAGGGACAGAGAATCCGATGCAGTTAGCTTACGATATATTGAATGAGCTTTCACAGAAAGATAGGCTTTTGCGGGAATTTTTAAAGCAGATGCAGGCTCATTCTCCTCCCAAAGATGGAAGGTTTTTCTCCCAGCCAGAAATCAATCTGATGATTTCAAAAATTCCTTCCAATATCTTAAGTGATGAACAGGAACCAGCCTTTACAAAAGCCATTACAGCCGCTCTAGTTGAACTGAATATAGCAAAAGTCGGGTTCAGTAGATTTTTCCACCGTGCAACCAATTCCGAAAATATAACTAAAGCCTTAAACTCTCTTATTATGCCCCTTATGGGTGGTTCTATGTTGGCTTCAGCGCCTGCAGCTGTTGTAGCAAAGAGCCAATATGAAGGAGTTTCTTATACAGCAGCAGATGTTAAAGTGGCGCAGGTAGCAAAAGGAGTATTTGATCATTATACCCTACTAGCTTCACAAACCATAAAGAATCTTATAAGTGGAGAAGTGCCGGCTAAGAAAGGTGTCATAGATTGGGAAAGTCAGTTTGATAAACTAAGGGAACGCATAGAAGAGAGCCAGGAACATCGTGCCCGCCTCGCCTACTTGAGACAGCTTGTTCCTGATGCAGATAAGAAGTTTAAATCAAGAATAAAACGAGCTCGTAAAGAATTCAAACGAGCCAGGACAGAGCTGGAGAGGGCAAATGCAAGGGTTGAGTTAGCAGAGCTTGAGTTGGCCAAACAGAAGTACATACTTGAGCAGGTAGATAAAAAGGCTACCTCTCAAGACGAGCAAAGGTCTGAGGAGATAAGGAAACAGATTGAAAATATTAAGGCAGTTTTACCATTACTGGAGGATATAGAAAGAATAGAATCTGCTATTCAGAATAGGAGAGAGGAGTTAAAGGGGCTAAGAGAAGAGAGGAAGGCTGAGAAGGACGAAGAGAAACAGAAAGAGCTTGATAAGAAGATAGAGGAGCTTGAGAAGCAGGTTAAAGCCTTAGAGGAGTATTCAAAGAGCGAGAGGGAATTATATGAAAAAGAGGTAAAAGAGAAAGGGATAAATCCAAAGCTTTCAGTAGAAGACCTTAAGAAAGAGATGGAGAAGCTTCTTGGATTGGGAGGCGGTATCCCAGCCCTTATTGTAAGACTTGAAAGAAATATAGAGTTTATGGAGCTTTCATTACCATCTTTAAAGGCTGAGGAAGAGCGTCAGGCTATACTTACTGAATACAGAAGACTTGTTCCTGATGCAGATGAGAAGTTTGATTCGAAGATTGAAGAAGCCCGCAAGAAACAGGAACAAGCAAAGACAGAACTTGAGAGAGCCACTGCACAGCTTGAGTTAGCAGAACTTGAATTAGGCAAGCAGGAATACATACTTGATGAGATAAATAAGAAGGCAACCCCTGAAGACAGGCAAAGGGCTGAAGAGATAAGGAAACAGATTGAAAATATTGAGGCAGTTTTACCATTGCTGGAGGATATAGAAAGAATAGAATCTACTATAAAGAAGAGGAAAGAGGAGCTTGAGGGGCTAAGAGAAAAGAGGAAGGCTGAGAAGGACGAAGAGAAACAGAAAGAGCTGGACAAGAAGATAGAGGAACTTGAGAAACGGGTCAAGGCATTAGAGGAATATGTAAAGAACGAGAGAGAATCCTATGAAAAAGATACAAAGAAGAGAGGTATAGAGCCTGGGCTTTCAGTAGAAGACCTCAACAAAGAAACAGGGAACCTTCTTGGACCAAGCGGTGGTACCCCACCTCTGATTGTAAGACTTGAAAGAGAGATTAAACTTAGCGAGAGCTCATTATCAATGTTTGAATTGATAGTGAATATTCTGAAGGAAAGGGAAGAAGAGAAGCCAGAGGAAAAACCTGCAGAGAGAGAGGTTACTCCAGCCACAGAAGCAGTTGAAGAAGAACCAGAAGTTGCACCACCAATAGTTGAACCAGAGGTAACCAGAGAAGAGAGACCTGCCGAGAAAGAATCCACTAAACCAACAATTGTTGCTGGGGAACCCACTAAGCCAGCCGACCAAAAACCAGCAGAGGAAGAACCGTTTGAAGCACCAAAAGTAAAAGTATTTCCAGCTCCACAGAAGACGCCTAAAACAGTTGCACTTAACCTTTTATCGCAACTTTCAATAAGGTATTCTGACCGCATAAAGCGATTTCCTAAGGAGATTGCAGACATAATAGCGCAAACACAAATAAGGAGAAGAATCAGAATCAGGAAGACGGATATGTTTAAGGATTGGGTAAAGGCAAAGGGATTTAGGATTTCAAAAGAGCTCCTCTTAGAGGTATATGCAAAATTAGAGGGCGTGGATGAAGAGACTAAATTAAGATATATGTTAGCTGAGATAATAAAGGATGAATTTGGGAATGGTACAGAGGTAAGAAGATACTATGCATTTACTGATAAATATTATCGTCCTGCTGAGGAGGTCTTCGTTAAGGATGGTAAAACCTATGTGCGAGTAGACGGAGAGGAGATTGAGGTAATATGCAAGGCGTACAGGAAGACGAAGGATGGGAAAGAGGAATTAGTTCCTATAAAACCAGATGAACTGGATAGTGTTGAAAGGCTTGATGAGGTAATTAGCAATGACGAGAGAAAGATTTATTTCAGGGTTACTGGAAAGATGTCTCATAAACCTTCAGTGCTTGTAGATAAAGATGAAGGTCATACCATTCTCCAGTACGAAGAGGACGGAAAGATAAACGAGGACCCAATCGGATTCTTCAAGGTAGATACTACACGTACTGGAACAAGGTATGCCCAGATTCCATCATCACAGATTGAAAGGGACGATACGATTGTAATTGTAAATCTCCAGACAGGAGTTGACCCAGATACTGGCAAGATTGACCCAGAGAAAGCCAATGAGATAATATTCGGGAGAAATGTATTGGATTCCAGAGGTGCAGATATAAAACTCGGAGAATTCCTCCTTAATTTGGCAAAAGATGACGCAATAAAGTTCAAACAGCAATTATGGAGCTATGCTGCATTCCAGGCAATTATGTTAGGAATAAATCTATATACATTTGAAAGTGCCCAAATCATCGACTCTCATATAATGCCTGGATTGTTCCTATTATTTGATTTGGCTATTACAAATGATAACCTGCCTAAAGCACTCAGCCCAGAAGAAGCCAAACAGATTAGGGGCTGGATTGATACAATAGGTAAGGGTGATGAAAGAAAGGCTGAAGAGGCCGCAGCTGCGTTGATTAAGAGATTGAAAGAGAATAGGGATAAATTGCCTCAGACAGGCTACTGGCTTAACATAGTTACCAATCTATTTGGAGCAACTGGTCTTTCAGATGGTGGATGTATGAGAGATATATTTAAAAATAGATATATTTCTCCCTCAGGAGAATTCGATCTTGTTGCGCTTTGGGCAAAGATAAGTGCAAATAAGGATTTGAGAACACCTGTTCATGTAATTCCTGAAAGAGATGAAATACATAAAACCGAAGAGGAGATACCCATCGGCAAAATAGTAACTGAAACTAAAGTTCACAAGCCCATGGAATTTAAGATTAACAATCCTGTTGGAGCAACTACAAATGTTCTTCCCAACATTCTACACATCCTCTCAGGTGGCAAGGAATTTGAAGAATACGGCCCAATTCCAAGGATTATTTTTGATATAATCGACGCTCCATTTACTTTGATAAATAGCATAGCCGAAGGAAAGGGAATTTTAGAGACACTCACTAGCCCAAGGCTGTTTAGAGATTTATGGCATCAAATCTATATCCTGGGATATCCTATATTTGTTTTTAGAGACATAGCAAATGCTGAAAAATATATTGAAGCTTTAAACAATTCATACGCCTTTGTAGTCGATGAGAATGGGAAAATTATCCATACATACCGTGAAAAGAGGAATTTCGATGAGATTAGGATGAAGAAACTCGAGTCAATAGGTATTGTTAGAGGGACTGACATCTTTGGGCAAGACCTTACCCAGCCCGCGTTTTCAAGACCAGTATATGCCTTGGTGGATGAAAAGGGTAATATAAAAGGAACGATTATCTATGGAAGGAAATCATATGATGCAGAGAGGGAGAGATACCAGATAGACCTTGAAAGATATCTTACATACAAAGCTATTAAAGAAGAAGGAGGGGCAATTGAAGAGCGTAGACCAGAAGAGCAGAGGCTTTCATTAAAATCGAAGTTTGCAGAGAACTCAAAAGAGATTAAGCCAGAAGAGATTATCTCGTTTATATTGGGTGCTCTATATCCTTACACTGGTCTTGCTCCAAGCCATATCAATAATCAGCTCACTGTACCATCAATAGAGGAGGGAGTAACATATGACCAGGCATTAATCTCAATGCTCTTGGCACTTACTCCTCATACTGAAGAGTACTCCGATATAATCCTTAATTATATCAATAGTAAGAGTATCTATGTGAAGGGAGGTGTTGCTAATTCTCTTGATACAACAAGCCGTGGTGGTAGAATTTTAGATGGTAGGGTTACATCAGGACCTCAGGCATTCTTAGGATTTTCATTCATACATAGTTTCCATAGGCAGGCATTATCTACTCCGGAGGGTAGAAGGGCATGGCAAAGGAATGATTTAAACAGATACAGAAAGCAGGGCAATAAGGAATTCTTAGAAAGGGCTATTAGCTTTGCCGATGAACTTTTGGAGAGAGAGGATGAAGAAGGGGGTGGAATAAAAAGGACAGAGGTCGAGGATAAAAAAGAGCAGAGAGAACTCGAGTTTACATACAAGCTCAACGAGTGGTTGTACAAGAAGACAAAAGAGAGGAGATATAAACAGAGGGCAGAGAAGGCACTAACACAACTTTCAAGTATTCAGCAGAAGACTGTAGAGGTAAAATCATTTGAAGAGAACATTGATGCATACGCATTCTTTATGAATCTCTACAGGATAACAGGCAATAGAGACTATAAAAATGCAGCAGACAGAATACTCAAATGGCTCTCCACCAAGTTTAATAAGGAAGAGGGATTTTTCTATAGAGGCTCAAGATTCAATCCTGAGACAGGGAAATGGGAGACAGACAGAGTCTATGCAACAGATGTAAATGCGCTCGCAATAATAGGATTGGGTGTTGAGGTCTTGAATAATAGAGATAATAGTAAGCCAATCTTTGGAGGAGGAGATACTGTCCAGAAGATTCTTGAGAATCTTAATAAGATGGCAGGAGTTAAAGAGGATGGCGAGATTATTGGTTACGATGCAACAGATGAGAATGGAAGGGGTGAAAGAGCTCAAGCCATATTCCCTGAGTTCTCCTCAATGGTTGCCTTAGCCAAGAAGATTGCTGGACAGACCGAAGAAGCAGACAATCTATTGGCCCACCTATCTGATTTAGCACAGAGGAATAAGGCAGGTGTTGGGTTACCATATTGTTCTGAAGTTGGCATTCGACCATTCCACGATACCCTATGGACCACACCAAATGCAAAGGTGAGCATTGCACCTACAGCCTGGTTTGGGTTTGCCCAATTAAAATACAATCCATTCTCTATAGACTCTCCTATCCCAGATGGATTAGAGCCAAAGAATACCTCCACTGTAATTCGCGATGTATACGATGCTGATGATTATCTTGCTAACATCTTAAGAGGATTGGCACTTGGATATCTAGATGCTTCAGAAATGCTTCCTTTGCTTGCAGAATCGATTCCTAACTTGGAGAATATGTCGGCAAAGGTAATCTTAGAGAATGGCCATATACTACCGAGTAAAGGCGATAAAGCCCCTGCAGAGATGGTAGTTGACCTAGCCTTAAATTATGTGATGGCATCTATGCTTTACGGATTAAAGGATAATTTGGGATACAGATATTCCTTAGAGCATCAAGATACCAGGGATGAGAAGAAGCTTAGAGACTTCTATGAGAACGGGAATATTCAGCAACTCTTCAAGTACTCTATAGGTGAACCCTCAGGCTTCTTCTTCCTGTTAGGTGATAGACCGTATTTGAACAAGTTTAAGGATGTTACAGATGAAAACTTGTTAGAGATGCTTCGGAGTGAGAAGGCTCTGGCACTAAATAGATTCCTCTCTGGGAAACGCGGGCTAATCTTTGATATAGGTGCTAAAGCTGGCATCATTGATAAATCTGATGGGCTAATTAGGGAAGGGACAGAAGGTGACCTGAAGAACTATAAGAAGGGCACAACCAATCTCAAGGCATTTAGCCTCCTCTGGAAGCTATACCGCATAACAGGAAATCAGAAGTATGCCAGGCAGGCTGTGAGGATATTTAGGAGACTGGCAGAGCTATATGATAAGGATAAGGGTTATTTCAATGCTGGATATATCTGGAATCCAGGTAGTAAGAGATGGGAGTTTGATAAGAGGTATGATGCAGAGTTTAATGCACTGGTAGTACTAATATTAGGAAGAGAGATACTGGATAATGCACGCGAGTTTGATGGAGAAAAGACTACAGAGAGAATCTTAGAGAGCTTAAAGAATGCCGAGATAGAGGTAACAATTACAAGGAATGGGCAACCAGTTAAGGTTTCTGGCTACCAGAAGATAGCTGGAGAAAGAGAAGAGATATGCACAGAAACAACACTATATGTGGCTTTAGCTAAGCTACTTGCTCCTACTCAGAAGGTTGAGTTCAAGCTTGATAACTTGAGGATAAAGACCACCTATACCAGGAAGGATTTAAATCATATCTTAAGTGAATTGAAACAGTACAGAAAGAATTGGGATCCTCTTGCAAAGGTGGGAGCAGGGGCTATATGGTTACTTTCTTTAGGTAAAGAGACTGATGATAAATGGGTTCAAGATGCACTCAGGAAGATGATGGGTGAGAAGGAGTATAAGCGGGCTATGGATTTCTTCAGAGAGGAAGGTTCTTCTGAGGATACCATTGAGATTGAATGGGATATCACAAGGAAGGATGCGAAGAGGAGCTGTAAGGCAGTAAACAGTTGGGACGGTATCTTTGATTTAGATGGGAAGAATAAGAGAATACGGATAAGACTACTTTCCACACTCTTTGGTTTAGATGTTGCAAGGAAGATAGAGAGCTTCAAGTCGAATGGAGATTGGATAGAATCAAATGAGGAGCCAGAGAATATTGATTTAACCACTTTAAGTACCTTATCACCAAAGAAGGTAAAGGTTGAAAGGCTCGAGCCTCAAGAAGATGTTCCCTCTGAAGAGGTAAGAAAAGCAGTAGAGGAAATACTCGAGCAACTTAGTAGGGTAGAGATTAAGGAAGGATTAGGGGTCTCTTTACCTGAGACTATTCCAGATGGAGCAGACCTTGGAAGCTTAGAATCTGACCTCTCACCCACATCGATATATGCTGTAGCCAGAAGAGGAATGAATCCTTTCGATGAAAAATCTGTAAGGAAGTCAAAAGAGACCTTAGACAAGAAGGAGAAGGAGATACGATATATCAGCTATGTTGAGTTGATTAATGGTGAGCCTGATTATAGGTCGGCGAAGAAATTAAGGCCAGGAGAGAAAACGATTGAAGAGGCTAAGGCATTAATAGATAAACTTCTAAGAAAGAGGGAGCTTGAGAGGAAAAAGAAAGAAGGGAAGCTCACACCTGATGAGGGAAAAGCGATTGAAGAGGAATTAGCCTCCCTCGCCAATATTGGAACGATTCTATGGTATGACGCGGAAAAGGGTCAGTGCCTCTATATCCCACCTGGTAATGATAATGTGGTTACTATTCTCACTATTGAGGCCTCTATGAAGCAGGTTAAAGAGGATGAGGCACTCTTCAAGAAGAAACTCGAGATAATGAGGAAGGAGGCAAGGCTCTATAGAAAAACAGGGATAAGACCCAATCACTGGTACTGGTTTACAGCCTCTAAGTCTGTTGATAGGGATGATGATGGAATACCTGATAAAGAGTATGAATACTACCCAATTAGGGAAGTTCAAAACCTGATTACAGGAGAGACCACCTATATAACCTACTACCAGAAGATGTATAAAGAGGTAAATCCAAGAACCAAGACAATCACCTATGGATATTATGATTCTACAAACGATGTCTACTACCCATTATATTCAGTCCCACAGACAGATGAGGCAGCAAGAGAATTCCTCGGAGCGGATAATCTTGGAAAACAGACAAATGTCATCGCTGATTTTGGAATAGAGCAAGATATAGAGGATAATATAGAGTGGATACCAACGAGAGGTAAGAAAGAGAATGTAATGGTTCACTGTGAGCCAGAGGTTCTCCAAGACAAGGATAGTAATATCACAGGGTATAAGATTGTAATTAGAGACCTCCGTCCAGGAAAGCATCCATACAAGATAAGATGGGTTGATGTTGATGGAATAGTTACAAGAGAGATTATTGGAGAGGAGAATGAAGCTGGCAGTAGAGAGGTAGTCTACCATTACAACGATGATAAGACAAAACGCATAGGAACAGTAACATATGGATTCAATCCAGATACAAAAGAATATGACAAGGTTATAAGTTTAGGTATTCCTTCTGGCGCAGACCAGATTCAGATAGTAGAGCTTAATGATGCACTAAGAGCAGGGTTAAGTGAGGAGCAATTCAAGGAATTGGCATATAGACTCACTCAAAATGAAGACATTACAAAAGACAGAAGCTACAATAAACTCATCCCATATCTCACAACCAAATGGTTAGACCAATACGGGAATGTTGTATTAGAGCAGAAAGGGAATAGATTTACGCTGGTAGAATATGATGATTATTGGAAGGAGAAGGGGAGAAAGACATATGTTGGGAAGAAACTGATTAATAGAGGGGTCTTCAAAGGGTTTGAGGATGGATTAGCAAAGATAGAGTTTACAGATATAACCAACAATAATAGGAAGAGGATAGAATACTATGATGAATATGGACAATTGAGGAAAATGATAGTTGGGAATAGGGTAACAAACCTCTACTATGATGATTATGGATTGCCAACAGGTATGGAGACAAAAGTAGGAGATATAGAAATAAAAGTGGGTGAATTTAAGGAATATAAAGACGGGTTAGCGAGGTTTGAGGTAACAGATAAGATAAACGCCAACAGGAAGAGGATAGAAGGTTATGATAGATATGGGCAGTTAAGAGAGATAAAAGTTGGGAATAGGGTAACGATGCTCAATTATGATAAATATGGATTGCCAACAGATATGGTGACAAAAGTAGGGGACATAGAAATAAAAGTAGGTGCATTTGAGAAATACGAAAACGGATTAGCCCGGTTTGTGACAAAAGACATTATAAACGACAACAGGACGAGGGTAGAGTATTACGATGAATATGGCCAGCTGAGAAGGATTGATGTTGGGAATAGAGTAACCATAATCGGCTATACAGAGCAGGGATTACCAACAGGGATGGTAATAAGAGTAGGAGATAAAGTAATAAAAGAAGGTGAATTTAAAGGATATAAAGACGGGTTAGCGAGGTTTGAGGTAACAGATAAGATAAATAACAATAGAACAAGGATGGAATTTTATGATGAGTATGGCCAGCTAAGAAAGATTAAGGTTGGAGATAGGGTAACTACAATAGACTATACAGAGTATGGAGAACCGACGATAATGAGGATAAAGGTCGGGAAAGTAGAGATAAAGATGGGTGAATTTATTGAATATAGAGATGGATTAGCGTGGTTTAAGATAACAGATAAGATAAATGACAATAGAACAAGGATTGAAGGATATGATGAATATGGACAATTAAAGAAGATAAAGATTGGGAATAGAGTAACGATACTTAATTATGACGAATACGGGAAGCCAAAAGGAATAGAGATAAGAGTAGGAGGGTATCCAATAAAAGAAGGCTTCTTCATAAGGTATCATGATGGATTAGCTGAATTTGCGATAGAAGATAAGGAAAATGGAGGTAGAACGAGAGTAGAATGCTACGATGAATATGGCCAATTAAGGAAGATAACGGTTGGAGATAGGGAAACGAGACTTTCTTATAATGAATATGGTAAACCCACAAATATAAAGATAGAAGTAAGGACTACAAGAGGATATGAATTGATAAAGGAAGGGTTCTTTGTAAGGTATCATGAGGGACTCGCAGAGTTTGCCATAGAAGATAAAGTAAATGGTGGTAGGACAAGGGTAGAGTGCTATGACCAACACGGCCAGCTAAGAAAGATTATAGTTGGAGATAGAGAAACAAAACTATTCTACAATAAGTATGGAAAACCGACAAGGATGGAAGTTTGGGTAGGAACTACAAAGATAAAAGATGGCACCTTTATAGATTATGAAGGTAGAATAGCGAAGTTTAAGATAACAGACCTCATAAATGGTCGTAGAGAAAGAATAGAACACTATGATGAGCATGGACAATTGATAAAGATAATAGTCGGAAATAGGGAGACAACCCTCTTCTATAATAAGTATGGAATATCAACTCAGATGGAAACCTGGGCAGGGAATATACTTATAGAGGTGGGTAGATTTATTAATTACGAAGGAAGAATAGCGAAGTTTGAGATAACAGATATTATAAATAACGACAGGACGAGGAAAGAATGGTATGACGAACACGGCCAAGTAATAAAGATAAAGAATAAAGGGAGGATATCAGACGTATACTGGACTAAATATGGTAGAGAGATAGGGAGGACAGAATTCATAAAGATAGCCGGTAAGAAACATTATCTCAGTATAGGGCTTTCTTTAAAGGTTGACCAGGTCCAAAGAATAACTCGTGAGGATATAATAGGTGCAGGCTTAACCTACAGTGATTTAGAAGAATTAGCGAAGAACCTCTCTAGAAATGAGGATATAACCAGAGATGCAAGATACCAGGAACTTATTCCTTACATCACTACCCAATGGTTAGATATATACGGTGATTCAATAGAAGAACGTGAAGGAAAATTAAATGATAGAGATTCACTTTCAACTATAATCATTCGTGATTCCATTACAAATCAGGAAAGATATCGCATCGCTTTTGGCCACGATTCAAAATCAAATGATTATACCATTCCATATAGCATTGGTAAGTTTGAAGGTAAGTTCGATGAAAATGACAATGCGATTGTGGAATGGACAGATGATTTAACTTACTTGCCTCAAGATGTAGTTACCAAAGTCATTGGGAACAGGGACAACCGCAAAAAACTCGCTCCTATTATTCACAGTCTATTTACCTATCCCTACCAACTTAATGTTAAAACCAAATTCTTAGACCGGTTTGGAAGAGAACATAAATCCAGGTGGAACGGCTGGGAAGAGATAAGGGAATATGATGACCCTAAGAATCCAGATAGGGTAACCAACACAATCCTCAAATATAAGGATAAGGTTGTTTGGACAACTGACTCTAAATCCTCGCCCAAAGAATTGAAAGAAATATTAGGTAAAACAATCAAACAGTTTCTTAACCAGATTCCAAAGGATAAGAGAAAAGATATAGAAGAAGAGCTTCAAAGATTAGGCATTACAGATGATACCCTTATCCAGCCTGTGGAAGTGACTAAAACCATAGGTGAAGGAATGCAGATTACCTGGACAGATTATTATATGATTGCTGACATCTGGGGAAGGAAGGTAATGAATATTCAGGATTTGAATGGTAAAGAGACTATATACAGAATTTATCCAGAATGGGTGAGGAGTTCATATGCAAAGGGATATACAATTTGTCCTCAGAACTCATTAAAGAATAGAGTAAATCTGACAAGGTTTAATGGTTTTGGAAGGAAATTGGTAGAACTCTCATTCGATTTTGGAGACAATCCAAGAAGCGTAGGTGTTACTAAGACACGAGGTAGCAGAGGAGATATACCAATAGAGCTATTAGACGATTTAGAGAGCTTGAGTCAAGCAGAGCTTACCGCTCTTAATAAATTAAGGAACTCCAAAGAAGTTATTTCTGAAGTAGAAGCAGAGAAGATCAAAGGAATTCTTAGAAATCATCCCCATAAGGTTAAAAGGATAATAATACTCAAGGGAAGAAAATTCCTTGTTGGCTTCGAGATAAGAGATGAGAAGAAGAGGAGATATGATTCCTATATAAGGGTCTTAAATCCCGCTACAGAGAATTCACAATATTCATTTAGTGTTCCAAGCTTTGAATTTGTGGAGTTGAATGAGGTTAAGAAGCAGAATGGTAGGATATTCCTGTTTGGTTATGTAAATGGTCCAAATGCTCCTCGTGTTGATGTATTCGAATACGATGGTACGCTCATAGCCATAGCCTATGGTCCAGAATACAATACTATATATCCTGCAAGAGAGAAGAGAACAGTATTTACGAATTTAAAAGATAGGATCTCCAACGCAATTTCTACTCTCATATTCAGGGGAAGGTTGAATATCCCTGACCGCTATATTGGAGATACCTCCAAATTTGCAAAGCCTGTCAAAGAAGCTTCTGAGCAGAAAAAGATAATAATGGAGGGTATCTTTCCAATAGAGCAATTCTTGCACCTGCCACTACCATGGGAAGGGAGAGGGATACCAGAAGCAAAAATAAAATTTGATAACGATAAATTCATAGCTGAACTCTTACGTTTAAGAATAAATGGCTTGATTCCTACATCTCCGTTTACCTTCTCAAAACTCTATATTGATACTGTAAAAGAGTCAGAATTAGTCCCAGCGTTTCTAAGAGCAAAGAAAAAAGGCGCTGCTAAACTAATTATCGACTTCTACTATGAAAGAACCCAGGGAGGTATGTATCCAGTAGCTAGCAGTTATAATGCCGAGACAAAACTAGCTAGAAAGTATAATCCTAGATATGAAAAGTCAGAGGAAGCAAAACCCACAGCAGAATCTCAGATTGCCTTAGCAATGGCTTCGTTCCAGCTAGCCCTAAGCATAGAAGACCCAGATGAGGCAGCTAAGTACTGGGTATTTGGGAAGAATCTGTTAGAAAAGGCATTAGAATTTCGGGATATTCGCAATGGAAAGATTGGTGGCTTCTGTGAAGAAGAACCACTTGTGTTAAAAGATAATAAGTGGGCAAAGCCCAGGTATTATCCAACCTCTACAAATGCAAAGGCATATCTATTGTTGAAACATTTGAATAATATTTTGAAGGATAGAGAAATAGACAATGAGCTTAAAGAAATGGTTAAGGCAGCGTTAGAAAATCAACAAAAATGGTTAGAGGGAAATGTCTTGCCAGTCCTTCGAGAGAGAGGATTTGTCCCTCGAGGAATAATTGAGATTCAGGATGTCTTTGGTAAAACAACTGCCCTTGCACCTCATCCATTACATTCATCTGAGGACTGGCTCTGGTTCCTTGAAGCAGCAAGGGAAATGGGATTAGAGAAGGAAACCTTACAGAAAGCAATTGATAATGTAGCCAGACCGGGTGTTACTATGGATGGAAAATGGGGTCTTGACTGGAGCCTTCCTTTTGACAGGGGAGATGCTATCTCTGGGGAAGTAACTGCACATTTCTATTTACTAACTAAGTTACTTAAGTACAGTGGTGGAGAAAATTGGGCAGCTTCACATTTGAATACTTATTTACAAAATAATCTATTGCCTACGGTAATTGGGCGGGAAGTAGAAGATTTTGATCCAAGGATAGGCTTGGATTCGGGTCAAGGATTTAATGTGCTCCCTCATTCAGATAGAGAAGCCTGGCCTGTCTCTCCAACAGCTACATCATACCTCTTATACGCAGATCAATCGAAAGGGCCATATGCATTTCCAGTTATATTTCCATCTGAACAAGAAAAAGCAGAACTTACTGAAGTAGAAAAAGCAAAACTCAAGGGAAAAGAAGCAAAACTTAAGGAAACGGTTGAGGCTACATCAAAGGTTGAAGAACCAGAAGAGACTCTTACACTCTTCTGGGTATGGATTATCCTCGCCTCACTTTTCATCTTAGCACCAATCATCAATTATTTTTCTGGTCTCTTACTGAAACGACGCAGGCAAAGAAATATTCCAACCTATAAAGATATTGACGAAGAAGATGTTTATAATGCTAAGAATGAGATTATGCTAAATGCGATCCCTGGTGTACAAGGAAATCACCCACAAAGTAGAGTCGTTACAATCCCAGTCACATTCCAGCATGGCGGAGCAGTAAACCCATATACATTAGATGGTTTTGCACTAAACAGCCTGCCTATCCTTGTCACCCTCGTGCGTCACAGATTAGGAGAGAGATACAATGAACGACTACAAGAGGCAACTCGCGATTGGTTTGAATTCTTGGCTCAAGAGCTAAGGAATCAGAATGAAGCCTATACAGGTCTTGGGTCAACCAGAGGAATCCGTTATTGGATTAGAAGAATCACTAAGACATATCCCATACCCGACGCTGAATGTGCAGTTGATGAAGGACATGCTAATTTTAGACAATACTATCCTTTCTACACGAATCCAAGATACCATATCAAGGATCTCATTAATGAATACATTGGTGAAGGCGTAGAAGAATTGAGAAGGATTCCTGATGATGAGGATTTTGAGAATAGATTAGCAGAAATATTGGAAAATACAACACCGCAGAATTTACGTAACTGGGCAATTCCAAAGATGGGAGGGACTAGACACCCATTGCTTTTGGTTTTTGGCAGGTTATTGATTCCAGTTATGATTGCCCTACTTGGAATAGCCGTCTTTCATGTAGATTTAAATGCACAGATAGTAGAGAAGATTCTAACACCCGCACATGGTTTGATTGAGAATAATGTGGTTCCTCCGGAAGGTGTGCAATTACTCGGTAGCCTTGGGACGCAGATTGCAGGAAACTTGGGATGGGTCCTGGTAGGGATAATAGGCGGGATAAGTCTTAATATATTGGCTTCCACATTTAGAGGCGGAGAGAGACGGACGATGTGGGCACGACGGATTGTGGGAGGATTAGGGGCTGGATTAACATTTTTGGGAATAGGGCATGTATTCACTGCCCTAACCTTTGATTTTGCTATCCTGATCTATCCATTATTAGTGGTTATAGGAGTAGAATTCGTTACAAGGTTAATCAGCAGTTATTCCTTAATAGGAACTTCGCTTCGTTATTGGTTTACTCCTTCAGCAGGGGAACGGGTACGGTCTACCCTCTTCTTTATAGTTTGGAAATCGCTCTACCTCTACATTTCAATAATAATTGGTTTAAGTGTCTATCAATGGTTTAATATACGTTTCGTCGGTGGAGGAACACTACCTCTAATTCAGCTAATCGGTGGAAGTATCCATTTTGTGTCAATGACTATTTTGAATCATTGGGGAGTAATGCTACTTTTAATGATTGTAGCTGGCTTTTCTATCTACATTGGACCCAGACTAATTTGGAGCTATATAAAGAGCATCTTATCCATATTCAATATCCTACCCAAGTCCGGTTATGAAGATAAACTTATCAAAAAGAGGTGCGTGGTTAAATATATGGCCTATGAATCTGCTAAACCTCCGAATGTAAATGCCCTGGTAAATGATTGGAAATTTCTGAAAGAAACTTATACCTTAGATATTATGAATCTTGAGCAAGAACTTCGAGATATAGGCCTTAACTATGTCACGATCCGTAACGAACGAAGGGGGATTAATCTTAACAATGAAGAAATAGTGCGTAGTTTATTGAATTCTCTTCGTGAATTCGAGGAAGATCCACAAAATCAACAACAATTAGGTGCTGTTTTGCAATTGGAAGATGTACCTGAAACTGAAGATAATTATTTGCAGATTCGAGGTGGATTCTTATTGCGCAAATACATCTTTAGCCGAACAGGAGGTGGTTCCGGCGGTGTTCTCTCCTATGATTCCCATATCTTCTTAGTCTCATTGGCAAAGGAATTAGGAAAGGATGCGAGAAATGTTCAGTTACTAATCTTGGACAATTCCACAGGCTATCCAGGAACAAGACCTGAAGATAGACATCAAGATAATATGATTGAGCGTAGAATCAGGGAGAGGACAGTAGAGCTTTGGGACCAATATACAGGCAAAGGAGAAAATGTAGAGTCTCGTGTAATTTTCAATAATGCTGCAGCAAAAAATAAGGTGAGCTGTGAAGTAGCTGCTGAACCATTCATTTTACCAGGCACTGTCGCTGAATATACCATTGACCGTAACACTATTACTCGTAGGGCAGACCGGTTTAAGAAGAATTTGATTCAGTTTATTGAGGTTGCTGAAGGTGGTAAAAAAATAATTGCTGGAAATCAACCAATAAGGCGAGTAGCAGCTACTGGAAAACTCTCTCCAGCAGCAGGTGCCACAGAGAGTTCGGAGACATCTTTTGGATATTCTGTAGTAGGAACAGAAGGATGGCTTGGTGGATGGGGAGGTTATGGCTGGGGTTCCTCACAACATTATGATGTTAATGAAGCAATTGTGGCCTATCTAAGGGATGGTAAAGAGAGGCCTACTAGTGTTTATGGCTTAGACTTGATTAGTGAAGATATTGACAAGATTTGGCGTATAGGTATAAATGCTATGTTACGAGGATTGGTTCCTATCTCAGGGGCTAACGAGGTCCATTTTGTAAAGATGCGTGAAGCAACCTTCCATCAGTTTTTTGGCTCCCTTACCAGGTGGGCAAGCGGATTTATTCAATTGATGTGGAATCCTGTGCTCCAGAAGAAGTTCTTCTTAGGTAATGTTCCTCTGTCTATTCGTGAACTAAGGATGGGTATTGCAGACTTCTTCGTCTTAGCACCCCTTGCCCTTCTTAGCATAATTACATTACCATTTATGATTGTGTATGGACTAACCGCCTTTGTAGGTATAAAAGTCATATTCTTTTTCTGGGGTCTGTTGATGAACCAGATACTGGTTTTCCATAAATTATTAATGAGAATACGCACATCAGGAGCAATTGTTGGTTCTGGACGCTGGCTCAAAGAGAGACCTGAAGATGTGGCAAGATTTTCTGGCTTTCAGATTTGGGTAAATGCCATTTATGTAATTAAAGGATTTATTGGGGTCAGTCCTTTCTTCTTAAGAATGCCTGGTGCAAGACTTGATGAAGAGAAGCAAGTATCTTTATTTGGTCTTGATAGTGATTTCCGACAAAGATTAGCGAATAGACCTCTAATGGAGAAGATAAGATTAACCTTAAGGCAGCTGTGGGATTATCGCTTTAGATCCTACTCTTTTATCACTCTCCTTGGAATATTGACAGTTGGTGGATATTTATGGGCAGCATATAGATTAGACCTTATAAATATAATAATGACCTATCCATCAATACTCTTGGGTATCTCGGCAATGCTAGTAACCTTTACCTATAATAATAAACTTGGTAAGAGTCTAGGACCTGTAGGGAATCCCTTTGTTCGTATATTAGGTGTAGGCTTTGGAGTTGCCACCAGTATTACTTGCGCCCTTGGTTTTGGCGGGATACCATCTGCCTTATATGTTGCACTTCATTTAACCCTGGTTTTTGGAATTTTTCCTTGGCTCTACCGTGTATTGATAATTAATAGATACTGGTCTCCTGGAAAAAGACGGGATTCATATATAAACCGTGCCCTGTCAGAAACTGGCCGTGGGTTCTGGTTAGGCTTGATGTGGACCATTTTCTTTGTTGTTGTGCCTGGTCCTGGAATCATCGCATCTACTTTAGGCAGCTACACTTCTGTATACTCTTACCAAGCTGCAACTAATGCTATTATGATGCTTGTTTATATAGTTATTGGAATCCTTATTGTATACAAAATTTGGGATATGATACTAACAGGATATGATATTTTGCAGCACAGAAGGTTCAGTGCAGATATAGCTAGGATACCTCCTCCGGAACCTGATGCTGATGATTCTGCCTCTCCGGAGATGCAGCGTTATGAAAAATTAAAGGAACTCCTTGAAGAACATCGCCAAAATATCGGTGATGGATACCATCGTCAAGCAGCAGAGACACGAGTTGAAATTAAGAAGAATCTTAGGCAATTACCAGAGCAACGATTAGAAGGACCTGAAACAGAATTAGAGGAACCACCCACAGTTGAGGCTGAAGAGCAAATAGGAGAGGTGCCACGCAGGAATGTCAAACAGGCTTCGAGTCAAGGTTTTGTTAGAGCAAGAAAGTATACAGTTGAAATGCTTGCCCGTTTGCGGTCATTATTAAAGCGTGCAAGAGAGGCACTTACACGACTTTTATTACAGTTAAGGATTCAGGTCAGTAAAGCTGCAAGACCTAAGAAAAAAGTTAAGAAGGGGCAACCTCCAAAACCCGGTGAAGCTGCCGATGAGGATAAAACAGAGTCAAGAAAGAGGAAAAGAGAAGACACTAGTACAGGCAAACAAAAAACCTCAATTCTTGGATTAGGGATAACCACGCTTTTGACCTCTGTGTTGGGCTTCTTGATTATACTGCTTACAGGTATACCGCATACTGGAGGTGAGTTGGGCTTATTTATCACTGCTATTGCCCTAATATTATATGGATTGCCATACCTGGTGGCATTGTTTATCAGCCTCTTTATTGTTCCGTTTATCAGTTTAAAAGATAAAGAGCTCGACCCAGCTTTGAAATATATTCTTGATGAGTTTAAGACAGATAAGAAGATTAGAAGGGTTATACTTTTTAAGCCCGGGGGGAGGAATAGGATCCAGAGATGGTTGAGCAGATTTAGAATAGCAAAAATTTATCCTGAAGCAAGAATTTTGGTTATTAATCGTAGATGGTTAGTAAAATCCAACTGGTTTATTACCGGGATAAGAAAACTAATCTTTCCTATTATTCTTGCTCTTGAGGGGATGCACATCAGCCGATTGCAGATACCAGGGCGGGAAGGTCTTGTCGGGATTATTTACTACCTCCTTAATGAAATCATTGCATATGCTGTGATGCCAGGGAAGATTATTGGAGAGTATTATTTCCTCTCTAAAATAGAAGAGGTGCGGCCACTCGAAGGTTTAAAGGAGGAGGAAAAAAAGGAGGTAAGAAGAACTTTTGATGGCCCGTGGTATCTTAAGATATATAGGAAGATTAAAAAAGGTAGATTGACAAAAGAAACTTACCAACTTGATGAGGATAATATTAAACCACCAAAAAAGAAGGAAGGATATATACCACTTGATAAACTAAGCGAGGAGAACTATATCGATGTTGAAGAGAATCTGTCTGATGAAGATAAAGAAGAGCTTAGGAAGATTGGTATAAAGAAAATAAAAGGTAAGGGTAGAAAAAGCAAATTGGCGCGCGTATTTACCGGCGGCGGCAGAGGTACGAGATGGAGAATATCAGGTTTGGCCAAAGGTCTAATTAAGTTGCTAAGAATGAAAGACCCCAAGACAGGTGAGGATAGGGAAAGGTCTTTCGTAGAATTAAAACTCGCTGATACAAAAAAGGTATCAGAGGATTATGATATTGATATTCCGGCTTGCTTTATGGTCAGTCCTATGACGGGAAAGGTAACACAGCGTTTTATGGATATAAGCAATAATTTTGGGCTGATAGGGAAAATTTACTACTATATGCAGAGAATAGCAAGGCGCTTATCTCGTCACTATACCTGCCCCAGACATAAAAAAGTAAAGATTTCACAAAGAGATTACAATAAAGGTAAGGTAATCTGCCCACATTGTAATAGGAAGTTAATGCCAGTTCTCTCTTTGTTCAAAGCAACAACTGATAAAATAGAAAATTATAGTCCCACTGGACATTTTGATGTGTTTACATATTTAATCGCTAGTGGAGTGCTCAGGGCGTTTGTAAAAAATGGAGTGGAATATATAAAGATAGATACAATGGGTAATGTATTAGATACCTTTGACCCTCTCTATATAGGGTTATTAGAAAAGTCAAATAAGGCTATTGTAGCTGAGGTCGTGGATAATTTTGGCCAGCCTGGTGGGATGTTATTTGATTATGGCGGAGAATTACGAATGGCTGGAAGCCCTGCTTTTTCAGATAAATTTAAGAACCAGCGATTGCAAGAGTTAGCAAAATATCCACATAATATGCTGTCTTACTGGATCTCTGTAGAGAAGTTCATCAATCTTTTTAACATAACAAAAGAGGAATTATTAAATCTATCTCAAGAGAAAATAGAGAATAGAGTAAAACGTATCACAGATAAATTACCCTCTTATTTAGTGGATAAGAATGCTATTGAAGAAGAGAAAGGCCGCAAAAAGATCACCCCTGTAATTCAGTTAGAGAACTGCTCTGAAGATATTACTTCAGAGGCATTTGAGAAGGCGACTGGCAAAAAGGCTTCATCATATATGTTATATGCCCAGTGTAGGGTCAACAGGTATAAAGCTGTTAAATCTCCCGAAGAACAAACCACCACTACTCAAGAATTTATAAGGGAAAATCTGAAGAAGAAATTGAGTTTCTATCCTTTAATCACAATATTAAAAGAAAGGCAAAGAATTCCGGTTTATGCGGAGCCTCCTTTTGAGAAACCATTATTTAAGGAGGGGTTACCTAAAGAAGAGGTTCATAAGGAGGGAAAGCTACATAAGAGCGTTATTGTAGTCATATATAATAGTGATGGCAAGGTTCTTCTTACCAGGAGAGCACCTTTTCGGCCCCTATTCCCAAATAGGTGGACCAATGCCTCTGGTCATTCAATATTACTACAGAGATTTAAAGAAGAGGATGAAAAAATAGAAGAATTTCCGGAAGAACCTAAAGATACTGCATTTCGTGAAATAAATGAAAGATTAGACCTGCAGATAGATTCTCAAAGACTTAGATTAGTTGGTGAGAAGGAAGGATATAGAAACTATCTCCTGATGTATGGATTTGAGACCGAAGGGATAACTGGCCCATTATTAGATGAGATAATAGAAAAAATAGAAAGGAAATTACCAGAAGAATTTATTGTTGTCGAAGAGGGGGGTATTGTTTATGCTTATACTATAGCATCTTTCTGGTCAGAACTCCTAAAGCCACATATAGATAAGATAGTAGAGGAGTTAAAAGTAGATTTAAAAGTTAATGTTCTTTGCACATGGAATCGGGAGTTAAAAATAGTTTATACATATGTTTTGACAGAAGATGAAGAGGCTAAATTGAATACCCTTTCCGAAAGATTAAGAATGACTGATATACGCAAAAAGACTTTAGACCCCACTCAAATACAATTTGTTGATTTTGAATGGCTGGAAAAGAGTTACAATAAGCATCCCGGAGAATTTACCGATGTAGTTCAATTAGTATTGGGAAATGATGTTATTAAAAAAGTAGTAAGAGATAGGACAAAGCAAGTTTCTGCTGAAACAGAAAGAGTAAGTAAACCGGCTCGTGAGAGATTCATAGAATTTCTAAAGAAAAGGGTAAATATAAACATTACAGGATTAAGTCCAGAAGAACAAGATCGTGAGATAATGAGGTTATTCTTGCCAAAACCTGAAGATGATAGGATACTAAGCCAATTTATGCCAATGCGCATAAAGGAAGCGAAGGACGAAGATGTTGCTAAGCTTTTCCGCGATGGTAAAAATACACCTGCTGGTGTGTTTCCATTAAAGACTCTACTTGATCAAGGAATGGAAGGTCTATTAGCTTACGAAGAAATAAAAGAGGGAATGAAAGCCAGGGTTATTGATTTCTTCTTAGAAGAGACAAGGCGGCAGAAAGGAGAAAGCCATGCATTAGACTATTTAGAAAAAGAACTGGTGGATATGTTAAAGCTGCTACAGGAGTACAAATTGGCATCGGGTGAGTATTTCTGGGAAACCCTTACACCAAGCCAGGCAACTTTAGTAACCATACAATTATTCAGGCTGTCACAAATGATGTTTAAGCCTTCACCGATAGCGGACGCCTTTTATAGAAATCCTCTTAGACATTTAAATGGTTTATGTAATTTAATCGTCTATGGATTTTTGCAAGAGGAGGTAAAAAGTAAAAAATATAAGTCGATGAAACCATATGAAAGATTTACATATTTGGTTGAATTAGCCACAATAATGAATAGGGTAGATATTATTCAAAAGGAATCTCGCTTGAGGTTGTTAAAACATCCAGAGGATTATATTAGAGAGATTATAGATGAATTTAAGAAAGGCAATTATACCTTTAGACTTTTTGGACCCACTTTCAGAGAAGAATTCTACAATGAGTATTTAAAAGGCAGACCTCGCAAGGTGCTTGTCTACCTAACAAATAATAACGGTGAAGGTGTTGCAGATTTAGAACTCGCTGAGGCAATGCTGGAGATGAATCCAAATTTAACCATATATTTTGTCCCAAAGAATGGGCAGTGTCTGAACGACCTATCATGGAGGGATGTAGAAATTATTTTGCAGCATGACCGTACGCAGCCGCCCGAAAAAATGATTTTCAGAAAGTTGAGGAAGTTTGGACAACAAAAGAGGTTTATCCTTGTTAGGAAAGGTCCAGAGATTCAAGGGATAGACCCAGCAAGGATGAGTGATAGTTTGGCAAAGGTATTAATAAAGTGTGATGTTATTTTAATGAAAGGTCAGTCGAATGCAAGGATAAGGGGATGGAAGAAGCCGATGTATATGGCTCATGTGGTTAATAGGAGAGGAGACCAATCTATGGATGGAGTAGGTTGGGCGCGTAACCCACCCATTTTTGTAGGTGTCAAAGCGGGTATACCTCATTATTATAATGGAGAGGCTTCGTTCTGGAAGAAATTCGAAGACCCAGCCATTGATAGAACCTTTGGTGTTGCTCGTCAGACACTTAGAGAATATGCATATATGATTATAAGTGAGGCATTCTCTAAAGTAGTAGAGAGATTTTTTGATGGGGATGAAGAGAAGGCTATAGAAAAGATAACTAAGGAAGCGCAAAGGACAGGAAAGACTTTCGTCCAGGTTGTAGAAGAAAAATTGGCTGTGGGAGATAAGGAAGAAAAACCAAAAGATGATTCAAAAGGCAAACAAAAGACTTCAGTTTTTGGATTATTGACAGCGATAGGACTTGTTGTTTGGTTAGGGGTGGAGGTGATAAAACATATATGGATACCTTATATTGGAAGCGGGTGGAGTTTAGCTGTTCCTATTGTTGCCGTGATATTATGTAATGTCCCATTCCTACTGGCATTAATTACCCACTTACTTGTTTTACGTATAAAAGGGAAAGAATTGGATTCAGAATTGGATACGATTGTTAAAAGATCGGACTTGTATAAAAGAGCCGTAAAGGAAGGATATGAAGTTAAATATGATGATGGTACTCATTTGAAGTGGTGGGAACCAGCGACAGTAGACCATGCGAATAATACAGTGTGGATTGACAGGAGATGGGTGGTAAAATCTGATTCAGCACGAATTAATCGTTTGAGAAAACTCCTCCTACCCATTATCCTTGCCCATGAAGGTATACACTTAAGCATCTTTCTACTCTCTACTCACCACTCTTTATTCGCCACTCTCTACCCTCTACTCTCTACTCTTTACTTATACGAAATCCCTGCTTATGGCATAATGCCGATAAAATTCATTAAAGATTATCGCAAACAAAAAATAAAAGAGGTGTGTCCACTCGAAGGATTGAGTGAAGAAGAAAAAGAAAATGTAAAAGAATTCTTTGATGTTAAGTGGTTTGTTAAAATATATAAAAAGATTAAGAAAGACGAACTAACAAAAGAAACCTTTCAGCTCGACGATAGCAAGATTAAACCGCCAAAGAAATCCATAGGATATGTAGCACTTGATGAACTGAACGAGCAGAATTACATCGATGTTCGAGAGAATCTGACTGATGAAGATAAAGAAGAACTTAGAAAGATAGGCATCCAAAAGATGAAGGGTGCGGGTAGAAAGAGCAAATTATTTCGGCTGTTAGCTACTGGAGGTAAAAGTACAAGATGGGAAATACCATTTTTGCCCAAAGTGTTAGCTAATTTATTAAGAATGCAGGGTAGGGAACGGTCTTTTATAGAATTAAAAAATGCTAATACAAAAAAGGTATCAGAAGAGCATGAAATTGATATCCCAACTGGTCTTATGGTTAGTGCTCCAACATCGAAGATGACAAAAGATTTTATGAACATAAATAGTAATTTTGGAGTGGAAGGGCGGGTTTATTATTATATGCAGAGAATAACAAGACGTTTATCTCTTCACTACACCTGTCCTAGGCATAAAAAATTAAAGGTCTCACAAGAAGAGTATAATAAAGGGAAGGTAAACTGTCCAGTTTGTAATAGCAAATTAATACCAGTTCTTTCTTTATTCCATGCAAAAAGCGCTCCAATAGAAAATTATAACCCTACCGGACATTTTGATGTATTTACTTATTTAATTACAAGTGGAGTACTTAAGGAGATATTAGAAGATGGGGTGGAATATATAAAGGTAGGGACAGTAAGTAATGTGCTCGATACCATTGACCCTCTTTATATAGGATTGCTGGAAAAGTCAAATAAGGCTATTGTAGCTGAAGTTGTGGATAATTTGGGCCAGCCTGGTGGTATGCTCTTAGATTATGATGGGGAGTTGCGAATGGCCGGAAGTCCTGCTTTCTCAGACAAATTTAAAAATCAGTCTCCTGAAGAAATAGCGAAATATCCACATAATATGATGTCTTACTGGATTTCTATAGAGAAATTCCTTAACCTCTTTGATATAACAAAAGAGGAATTATTAAATCTACCTCAAGATAAATTAGTAAAAAAAGTAAAACATATTACAGATAGATTGCCTGTTTATTTTGTAGAAAAGAACGCCGTTGAAGTAGATGAAAGGGGGAACAAGATAATAACTCCTGTAATTCAGTTAGAAACTTGTTCTGAAGATATTACCTCAGAGGTGTTCGAGCAGGCAATAGGTAAAGAAATTACACCACACATATTGTATGCTCAGTGCGGTGTTGAGAGGTACAAAGCTGTTAGAAGCCATGAAGAACTAACTCCCACGACTCAAGAATATATAAGGAAAGGACTAAAGGGTAAAGTAAGTTTCTATCCTATCCATGAAATAATAAAAGAAAGACAAAAAATTCCAATTTATGATAAAAAAGGAAGACATATAGAAGGGGTTACTAAAGATGACGCACACGAGAAGGGTCTTTTGCATAAAAGTATAAGGGTAGTTTTATGCAACAGACAGGGGAAGGTTCTTCTTGTTAAGAGGAACCCTTATAGGGCTCTTTCCCCAAATAGATGGACCGTTGCTGCTGGTCATTTAGGATTGGTACGAAGAATGAGTGAAGATGGTAGTATAAAAGAATTTCCGGAAGACCCCCAGGAGGCTGCTTTTCGTGAAGTCAGTGAACGATTAGATTTACAGATAGATGTTGGTAGACTTAGAATAGTTGGTGAAGAGAACGGATATAAAAATTATGCCTTAATGTATAGATTTAAGACTAAAGATAGGATTAAATCTTTAGAAAAGAAATTACAAGAAAGATTGCCAGAAGATTTCGTTGTTGTCAGGGAAGATGATATTATTTATGCCTATACAATTTCCCCTGTTCCAATACAAAAGAAGGGAAAGATAGATAGTATGATAAATGACTTAAAAGAAAGTTTAGGGTTGACTGTTTCTCGCATGGAGAATTGGGAGTTGGTCACAGTTTATACATATTTTTTAACAGAAGAGGAGGCTAAAATAGATAGACTTAAGGAAAGGTTAAAAGAATCTAATATAAGTATAAAGGACATAAGCCCTGCTCAAGTACAGTTTGTTGATTTCGATTGGCTCGGGAAAGATTTAAATAAACACCCAACAGAATATTCTAATTCCCTTAGGCCAATCTTGATGGATGATGCCACCAAAACAGAGGTAAAAAATAGGATAAATGAAGTTTCTGTTGAAACGGAGAGAAAAAGAAGACCAGCTCGCCAAAGATTTATAGACTTTTTAAAAAGAAAGGGGTTTATAGATATTACTAATTATGGTCCAGAAAAGCAGGATGAAGCGATAATGAAATTTCTTATACCGACGCCGAAAGATGTGGCGGATGATGAGGTGGTTTCAGAAATCTTCCGAGAAGGAAAGAATACGCCTGCAGGTGTGTTCCCATTAAAGACTCTATTTGACCAAGGGATGAGAGGGTTATCAGCTTATGAAGAGGTTAATGAGGAGATAGAAGCCGGGGTCGTAGATTTATTTTTGAATGAAATAAAGGTTAGAATAGTAAATCCAGACCTAAAAGTCTTGGAGAAAGAATTGAGAGATACATTAAGAATGCTGCAAGAGTACAAATTGGCATCGGGTGATTATTTCTGGAGAAGCCTTACCCCTTCTCAGGCAACCTTAGTAGCTGAAAAGCTTTTTAAATTGTTAGCCCGAAGTAGAGTATATATTCCCGACGACCTCCGTGAAAATCCTCTTATTTATAGAAACAAATCATGTCAGGAAACAGTTGCTGAATTTCTGAGGAGAGAGGATGAAAAAATGAGATATACACCTGTAAGTGATTTAGAAAGGTTTAAACATTGGCTTAAATTAGCTATATTGATGGACAGGGTAGATGTCATTCAACGGGGAGCTCGGCTAAATGTATGGCTCTTTCCCTATAAAATGATATATCCCCAATTGCAATCACATATTAAGGATATAATAAATAACTTTGAGAAAGGCGAAACTACTTTAAGACTTTTTGGGGATGAATTTATAGAAGATTTTTACAATAAATATTTGAAAGATAAACCTCAAAAGACACTTGTTTATCTTACAGAGGGAAATGTTGCAGGTCTTGTAGATTTAAAACTTTCGGAAACAATGGAAGAGATTAATCCAAATTTAAAGATATATTTTGTACCTAAGAATGGACAGTATTTAAGCCATCTTTCGTGGAAAGATGTAGAAGATATTTTAGAAGAAGATTCTAGAAGAACACAGGATAAAAAACTTTTCAGAATCTTTAGAAGATTGAGAACCCCAAGAAGGTTTATCCTCTTTAAAAACGGTCCACAAATTCAAGGAATAGACCCGGCAAGGATGAGTAAGAATTTAGCAACTATATTAAAAAACTGTGATGTTATTCTTATGAAAGGTCAATCGAATGCAAGGATAAGGGGGTGGAAGAAGGATGTGTATATGGCTCATGCAGTTAGAGGAAGAAGAGACCAGGCTATGGATGGAATGAGTCGAGAAGGTCAACCGTTGGCTTTTGTGGGTGTTAAAGGAGGTATAAATCATTATGAAGGGTGGGAGGCGTCGTTTCGGCGAAAATACACAGACTTTAATAATAGAACCTTTGGTGTTGCTCGTCAGACACTTAGAGATTATGCATATATGATTATAAGTGAGGCATTCGCTAAAGTAGTAGAGAGATTTTTTGATGGGGATGAAGAGAAAGCTATAAAAGAGATAACTAAGGAAGCGCAAAGGACAGAAAAGACCTTCGTGGAGATTGTAGAAGAAAAATTGGCTGTGGGAGATAAGGAAGAAAAACCAAAAGATGATTCAAAAGGCAAACAAAAGACTTCAGTTTTTGGATTATTGACAGCGATAGGACTTGTTGTTTGGTTAGGGGTGGAGGTGATAAAACATATATGGATACCTTATATTGGAAGCGGGTGGAGTTTAGCTGTTCCTATTGTTGCCGTGATATTATGTAATGTCCCATTCCTACTGGCATTAATTACCCACTTACTTGTTTTACGTATAAAAGGGAAAGAATTGGATTCAGAATTGGATACGATTGTTAAAAGATCGGACTTGTATAAAAGAGCCGTAAAGGAAGGATATGAAGTTAAATATGATGATGGTACTCATTTGAAGTGGTGGGAACCAGCGACAGTAGACCATGCGAATAATACAGTGTGGATTGACAGGAGATGGGTGGTAAAATCTGATTCAGCACGAATTAATCGTTTGAGAAAACTCCTCCTACCCATTATCCTTGCTCATGAAGGCAAGCATCTTAAACGATGGCAGATTGCTTTATCTGAAAAACTCCAATCCCTCCCTGCCTTCTTTCGGATTCCCCTCCAGATATTATTCACCCCCATCCTTGAAATCCCTGCCTACTTCATAATGCCCATAAAGTTCTATCTTAACAAAGTTCTAAGTCCCGCCATATCCGCCTTAGGCGGGGCGGACAGGCGAGACCTGACACCAATTATTGATGATGATGGTTTCGTATGGAGAGTTGACAGCAGGGGAACTGCTGTGGGAGTTAATGAAACTCGTGGGGTTCGGAAAGTAATAGGCAAACACGGCAATATAATCGAAATCACTTCGCATAAACCTGGTCATCCAAGGATGGTCAAGCGCGTGACGCTCCAGAATATCAAAACCAACGACGAGATCATACTTTCCTCGACACCCACAGAGATTTCCAAAAATCTGACTTTTAATTTCTTTAGTATTCGTGTAAATGGTATCCCCCTTCAATGCGAAGATGCAGGACTTAAGGTTTTTCTCTCCAATGACGAATATGTGATTAAAGATATTAGCGCAGGTGAATCTTCAGGCATAGGCATCGGAATGACAATGGCAAATTGGGTTGCTTCCCATGCGTTAAGGAACGATGTATCAATAATATATGGACCTGACTCTAGATCTCACTCTCTATTCCATATTATGAAGTCTATAACTAAAAAACCGAAGGTTAAGGGTAAAGATAGGTGGGAAGAACTCAAAAAAGTCGATGTATATGAACAATTTGGCCCCTTGACAGTGGCACTGAAGAAAGGTGGAAAAGTGGAAGTGGAAGTGAGTGGAGGTGTGGTGAAAAAATGCAAGGAGAGTCCATCGTTCGAAGGGAAGTCTATTACTATCGCGGAAGATGGAAAGACTACAATGGATGGTACTGTGGTCGGTCGATTAACTTACTTTGACAAGCTTGTAATGTTAAGAGGCGCACCTGACCCTATTAATATAGTCAAGGAACCTTCTGGTGCTATAACAAGATATAAACTCAAAACTCAAAAGATTACACCATCCCAACCCCAAAAGGGCCGAGTCGATGGCACATCTCCACAGTTGGTAGCGAGCTTTTGGGGGAAGAGATTCAAAGAGCATCCCAAAAAGACCGCCTTTCGTGACGCGCCTTTGGGTGAAAACGCCATTCTTGTTCTGCCCGCTTTCTTGTCTCTGTTAGTAGGTTCCTTTATATTCGGTATTCCCATTTCGCTTGTCCTGGCAGGAGCCTGGGTTGGGGCTGCCTCAGGCATACTTGCTTTTGTATACCATAAGGAGGTGTTTGAAAGGGGAAAGACCGAGCCACGGCCAGCAACATCTGTGGAGAAATTCAATATCTTTTTACATTTCTTGGGGATGGGAATGGGTTCGCTGTTGCTCGCCACAGTAATTATGCACGGGTTGTCTTCTTTTGAACTTTTACAGCCAGGGCAGGAAGGGTTTACTGCTCGGGTCTGTATATTCATCATGGCCGCCCTATCAGGTTACCTGGCAAGCGCCTTTTATCATAGCGTAGTCAATATCATTCAATGGGTGCGCGGCAAACCCCTTTTGGTGGGGACGCGTAGCAGTCTTTTCCTTGGGATTGGTAAAATAATTAATAAGCTACCATTATTTATTTATTTGAGAAGAATTAAAGGAGTAGTTAATTTAAAAGGAATGAAAGGCAAAGAGAAGATAACCAAGAAGCGTTGGAGAGAATTTATATCAAGCCGAACCTTTAGGAATGCTTTAGACTTAAATCGTCAACTTGTGGCTGAAGACAGAATTGGATTTGAGAGTAAAGCAGGAGGCATTTTTGGTGATTATGCACAGTGTGGATTGACAGGAGATGGGTGGTAAAATCTGATTCAGCACGAATTAATCGTTTGAGAAAACTCCTCCTACCCATTATCCTTGCTCATGAAGGCAAGCATCTTAAACGATGGCAGATTGCTTTATCTGAAAAACTCCAATCCCTCCCTGCCTTCTTTCGGATTCCCCTCCAGATATTATTCACCCCCATCCTTGAAATCCCTGCCTACTTCATAATGCCCATAAAGTTCTATCTTAACAAAGTTCTAAGTCCCGCCATATCCGCCTTAGGCGGGGCGGACAGGCGAGACCTGACACCAATTATTGATGATGATGGTTTCGTATGGAGAGTTGACAGCAGGGGAACTGCTGTGGGAGTTAATGAAACTCGTGGGGTTCGGAAAGTAATAGGCAAACACGGCAATATAATCGAAATCACTTCGCATAAACCTGGTCATCCAAGGATGGTCAAGCGCGTGACGCTCCAGAATATCAAAACCAACGACGAGATCATACTTTCCTCGACACCCACAGAGATTTCCAAAAATCTGACTTTTAATTTCTTTAGTATTCGTGTAAATGGTATCCCCCTTCAATGCGAAGATGCAGGACTTAAGGTTTTTCTCTCCAATGACGAATATGTGATTAAAGATATTAGCGCAGGTGAATCTTCAGGCATAGGCATCGGAATGACAATGGCAAATTGGGTTGCTTCCCATGCGTTAAGGAACGATGTATCAATAATATATGGACCTGACTCTAGATCTCACTCTCTATTCCATATTATGAAGTCTATAACTAAAAAACCGAAGGTTAAGGGTAAAGATAGGTGGGAAGAACTCAAAAAAGTCGATGTATATGAACAATTTGGCCCCTTGACAGTGGCACTGAAGAAAGGTGGAAAAGTGGAAGTGGAAGTGAGTGGAGGTGTGGTGAAAAAATGCAAGGAGAGTCCATCGTTCGAAGGGAAGTCTATTACTATCGCGGAAGATGGAAAGACTACAATGGATGGTACTGTGGTCGGTCGATTAACTTACTTTGACAAGCTTGTAATGTTAAGAGGCGCACCTGACCCTATTAATATAGTCAAGGAACCTTCTGGTGCTATAACAAGATATAAACTCAAAACTCAAAAGATTACACCATCCCAACCCCAAAAGGGCCGAGTCGATGGCACATCTCCACAGTTGGTAGCGAGCTTTTGGGGGAAGAGATTCAAAGAGCATCCCAAAAAGACCGCCTTTCGTGACGCGCCTTTGGGTGAAAACGCCATTCTTGTTCTGCCCGCTTTCTTGTCTCTGTTAGTAGGTTCCTTTATATTCGGTATTCCCATTTCGCTTGTCCTGGCAGGAGCCTGGGTTGGGGCTGCCTCAGGCATACTTGCTTTTGTATACCATAAGGAGGTGTTTGAAAGGGGAAAGACCGAGCCACGGCCAGCAACATCTGTGGAGAAATTCAATATCTTTTTACATTTCTTGGGGATGGGAATGGGTTCGCTGTTGCTCGCCACAGTAATTATGCACGGGTTGTCTTCTTTTGAACTTTTACAGCCAGGGCAGGAAGGGTTTACTGCTCGGGTCTGTATATTCATCATGGCCGCCCTATCAGGTTACCTGGCAAGCGCCTTTTATCATAGCGTAGTCAATATCATTCAATGGGTGCGCGGCAAACCCCTTTTGGTGGGGACGCGTAGCAGTCTTTTCCTTGGGATTGGTAAAATAATTAATAAGCTACCATTATTTATTTATTTGAGAAGAATTAAAGGAGTAGTTAATTTAAAAGGAATGAAAGGCAAAGAGAAGATAACCAAGAAGCGTTGGAGAGAATTTATATCAAGCCGAACCTTTAGGAATGCTTTAGACTTAAATCGTCAACTTGTGGCTGAAGACAGAATTGGATTTGAGAGTAAAGCAGGAGGCATTTTTGGTGATTATGCAATGAAGGAACGGAAAAGGATTCAGGAGCACATTAGGCATTTAAAAGAGGATTTGGGTATAAAGGTTCTCATTCATTGTGGTATTGGTGGACAATCTTTTGGGAATAGAGCCCTGGTTGAGTCAGTAGGGACAGAAGAAGGGATAGAAATTATCTTTTTAGAAAATTTAGGTTATGATTACAGACAGATTTTTGAAGAAATTATTAAAGATAAGGGGTATAAGCCTCATCAAATAGCGGTTCATGTTTCTTCCAAAAGCGGCATAACTGATGAGACATTGATTAACTTTTTACAAACAGCCTGCCGACAGCTAATTTTAAGGTTATCAAAAGAATATTATGGCAACTATCGTCCTGCTATAAGATTGGATGAGATGTTAAGAAAGAAGAAGGATATAACAAAAGTTCATCTTGAAGATTTAAGATTAAGTGAAGAAGAGAAAAAACTACTAAGGGAGAGTCTTGAAAGAATTATCTTAACTACCACAGTTAAACGTGATGGCATGAGGTTAGAAAATTTTGTTTACGATTTAGCCACTTGTAATTTGTCTAAAGAGGTTTTAGGAAATGATGAAGGTATATTCTTAGCTCATATTCCTGAAAATATTCAGGGCCGCTTTTCTGAACGGAGTGCAAGCGGTGATGTTACCTCCTGTTTTGCTGGTCGAGATATCGAAAAAATAAACCAGGGAGCAAAAGAGGTTTTACCTGTTTATAAATCCGATAATACAATAATAAATTCTGCCCAGAAGGCAGGGGCTGAGCTTCATCTTCTCAACCCCGATTATATAGTAGTAGCATTCCAGGCTAGCAATATGGTTGCTTCCGGCTCATCTCTACTTCAAAAATTCACTGAGTCCTTGGGAAAAGATGGATGTGCAGCACTGGTGATACCTTGTATTGGTCAGAAGATGCTTAATAAGTTTGCTTCAGCTTCCTGGCCAGGAAAAGTTGCTTTTATTCTCGTAAATGTAGAGAGGGATTCAAAAGGGAAACTGGATCCACTATATATGTCTTCTGAAAAGCATCCTTATTTTGTCTACAACCAGAAGAATCTTTCTGAAGAGGAAGACGCTAGAAGACTTCAATTCTTTGATACGCTAATCAAATGGTACGGACTGTTTAATGCTGGAGAGATTACAGCCGATATCCATTCTGAAGAATATAATAGGAGAAACTGGCAGACACAGCCCTATGTAGAAATAGGTAAAAGAATTTTAACAGACAAGGCAGGCAAATTGTCTCGAGAAGAAAAGGCTTTGCAAAAAAGATACAGAAGGATGCTTAAGAGAGTAGCTAAAGGGCCAGCTCATGATTTAAGAGCTATATTTGATAAAGATAATAATCGGCTCACTCGCAAGGAAATAGAGAGATTGCTACCTGATGAACAGCTGAAAACAGAGACTCCCCAACCAAAGAAGCCTATTACTGACAAAGAATTCTTGTCTGTACTTGATGAAATTTTAAAACGAAGGAGAAAATTAAAGAATGTCCACTCTATAACCGAGGCTAAAAAGATAGATGAAGAGGTCTTTGAGCTTTTTGAGAAAATAAAAGATTATGGCCGAGGCGAACAGCCTGAAGAGATTGAAAATGTAGCTAAATTCCTGGCTAAAGCCATAGTGGTAAATCTTAAAAATAATAATCTCATACCTCTGCCTTATCCTTATTCACCACAAGAAGAGGTAGAGGTGCTCGGTCTGTGGTTTAAATATATTCTAAAACCAGGTGGTATACCTCGTGAAGATGAAGTAGGGACAACTGGGCAACATGCGGTCAACCAATTTTTGGCTGATGGTAAAAAAGTAGGTTTTTCTATCTTGATTGATGAAGTGACTGCATTGAGTAAAATAAAAAGAAGAGAGATTCCAGTGGTTAATTATGGATTAGCTAATAATTATCTGGTAGATCTTTACCCAGATGAGATAAGAAGGCTTTATTTAGAATCCTGGTTTGAGGCCTTTAATGAGTTAAAACGCAGTTGTTTGGTTTTGAGATTAAAGGACTTCACTACTGAGCATGGCAGAATTCAGGCCTTCCGCTTATTTGGCCGAGTCAATGAATTGGTTGAGGAAATGGTGGAAAGAGCAGGTCTTCATAAGAGAGGTAAGGAGGGACGACCAGAGGAGGAAAGGGCAGGGAAAGGCGCCCGCGACGAACGCACCTCGCCTTTTGAAGAGATAGATATAGATGAGATAATAGAAAGATATAGATTACTGGTTAATAAGATAAGCGATAGGTCAAAAGATACGGAGGGAGTTTATAATAGAGCCTATTTGATTGTATTGACAGTTTTAGCAGCGTACCTGGCTGAGCAAAGAGGAGAATTAACCGAAGAATTAAGAAAACAGTTTAGAGAAGGTCTTCTGGCGGACCTGGAAAAAACCCAGAGAGACGAGCCAGAAAAGATTGATAAAGCTCTTGAAACTTTACATAAAATTAATATGCATACCGATAATCGAAAGAAATCTGTCGCCAATGGGCTTTGCAAAATGGTGGAACTGGCGGCTCGCAAAGCTTTCAAAGAAGACTACGCGGATGTTAAATTAACTACATCTGGCCCTTCCAAAAATTCCTTACTAAGGAAATACCATAGAGTTGCTGTAAGCGTATTAGGTGAGAAACTCGCCCGAAAACAATTTTCGAGAAAAACTATACAACTTGCATATTTTGTTCTCGAAGCATATTATTGGGACGAGAAATCTGTGCGAGAACGAGAATTGGTGCAAAAAGCGCAACAAAAAACGCTACAGATACAAAACCTACTGATAGCTCTCAAAAATACCAATAGACAAGATATTGCTGAAGCCAAAAAAATCCTGACAGACGAAATTTATATTAAGATAGAAACTAAGGAAAAAGATTCTATCGTTGATAGACTTTGGGAAATGCTGGATCTGGCATATCAAGGAAAAGATCCCACTCAGGCACTTCTACTTTCGAAAGATTTCGAGAAATGGGGACCTGTAAACAGGAGAGATAGAAGAAAGGTTGCCATTGATATTATTGCAGAAGAATTTTCTACCGATAAGGAGATGTTGGTTTACCTAATTGAAGAAATGGAAAGACCATCCTTTAAAGGAAAAGTGGAAGACGCAAACAAACCCAAGCTCTATCTACAATTAAGACGGCTTAAGTACATACTTGATAGAATAGGTGCACGAAACAGACTCCCTAATAAGTTCCCAAAGAAAAATAAAATTGGAGGCCTTTCTACGCTAAATGAAGCACTTGAAAGAATAAGATTATTCGACCAAGAGGAGACAACCCAGACTCCAGGCAAGAGTCCTGAAGATTCTAAAAGGAGCAAGTGGCGTGAAAAGATGGAAGAGTATCGTAAGAGAAAATTAGGAAGGAGCGTGCTTCCTTTAGTTTTGGTGGGTGCATTGGTTGCAGGGACGCTTCTATCTATTAGGGACTCAATTATGGGGCCGATTTCAGATTTAGGTGCTTCGATTGGACAGCCGTCTAAATTGAGTAGGTTTATCCTATTATGTGTTCTGCTGATGGGTTTGCCGGTTCTTATTGTGTCGGCAATAAAACGAGTTTTGAATTGGTGGGCTAATATAGGAAAAGTGGATTCTGAGAAAACCCTGTCGAAAAAAACCGATACCAAGGACTCGGACGAGAGTAAAAAACGGCCTTCCAGGCGATTATGGTCACTTTTATTTGGTGGATTTGTAATTTCATTAATTATCAACTCAGATGTGTTTGGGGCAGTTGGGGATATTATTAGGAATGGACCGCAAGCTAGATGGGGCAGCACTTTTGAAATTCCTTTTGGATTAGGATTGTGGGGTTTATTCATTTGTGCTGTTACCGGTGTTGGCGTGTGGGCGATATACCGGGAGGTTGGCCTTGCAACAGTTGGCCTGATGGGAGAGGAGCGAGTCACATTGCCCAAAGCTTTAAGTCTGGATATTGTGCAGCGAGCGCTGGCGCCTTTGTCAGGGAGAGGGCTAGAACCTGTTGCAGCTATTGCCCAGCAGAAACAAGAGAGGATTGAAGGCAGGATGGGCTGGCTTGGTCTAGAGGAAGAAAAATTGTCTAAGGAAGAGATTAAAAAGACATATATGGATGGAGGAAGTTTCTTACGGGCGGAATCCAGAGATTACCTGGACATCTCCTACTAAGGAAATGGCAAGAGAGGCAAAAGAAATTGGGAAGTTTGCCAGAACGGTGCGGACACGCCATAAGAGGGTGGTGATTGAAGAAACCAGGCTATATGAGGAAGTGGCAGCCACCATAGCAGGGGAGAGAGGTTATTCTGAAGTCTTTGCTTTACAGGCTATGCCTCCACAGGCGATAAGAAAGGAGATTGAGAGTAATATAAATAACCTGGAGGAGACCCTGTTCGTGGTTTCTTCTCCGAAGTTGGTAGGATATTTATGTGAGAAGTTAGCTAAATCTTACAAAGCCCAGGAAGCCCAGGAAATTTCTGTTGAGGGGATTGAATCTAAAGTGCGCAAACATATTGTGGTAATAACGGAAACTAACACACGACTTGCTGAGAAAGCGAAGAAGTTACTGAGGACATTTAATGTTCCTGAAGGGACGAGTGGTTCTTCTGCGATATTCAGCGAAGGAGCTTTGTTCATATTGGCATTGGCAGGTGTGGATATAGAGCAATTCGTTGAGAGCGGTATCAAGGGATTGGCAATGTGTAGAGAAGAGAAACTGAAGAAGAACCCGGGTGCTCAATTGACCCGATTCCTGGAGGCAACGAGGAAGGCGGGACGGGAGCAGATAGCTCTGGTACTGCCTGAGAAACTAAGAGGATTTGGTCGGTGGTGGCAAAGACGGATTTTGGATCTGGGGATAGAAAGTAGCCGAATTATTCCCGTAGGGGAAGAGGTCTTGTCCAATCCTGGGAAGTATGGGAAGAAGACAGCATTCATAAAGATAAAAATAAGGACAGGAATTCGTTCCTGGCTATCCAATAAGTGGAGTGTGGCTTTTGGCTTTCTGAAGGGAGGGGAGCCTGTATTAGAGATTACTCTACCTGGTAAGAAAGCTATTGGTGGGCTATACCCTGTTGCAGGATTTGCCACTCGTCTCAGCTATCCTACGGGAATCGGTCAATTCGAGTCGGCCAGTGTACCGGTAACTTTCAGGTCAGGAAAGGAATTATCACCGGCTGAAGCTCTTAGCTACTTCTTCGGGATAGAAAAGAGTAAGTCGTTCTCCAAGTATATTAAGCCAGGTGCGCTCTCCAGAGGAAGAAAGGTATTCCTGTTCGACTTTGATAGTCTCTTCAAGATGGATTCTGTTAAAAGGGTTACACCTTGGGGAATGGATATAGAGCTCAAGGTTAAGCCAAGGAGCAAGACAGCATTTGAATTTATGGATAGGATAGTTAAGGTAGCAGAGGAAGAGGGGAATCCGGATGGCGTCAAATTTGCCTTTGTCTCCAGTAGAAGAGACCTGCCCAGAGAAGTTATAGAGCAGATTCTAAGGGACTATATGAGTAGACATGGTCTATCGGCAATAGCCAGGGTAATAGATAAAGAACTGATAATTGACCGGGAAACATTGAGCAAGGCGGGAGGAATAGCAGGCATATCGAGGACTGGGAAGATAAGCACGAAGGTAGTATTCTCACTCATCAATAGGAGACTCGGAGGCAGGAGAGAGACTAGGATTAGCATTATTACCGATAATATAGATAGATGGGAGCAGGATGTAGAGAGGGAAATGGTGAAGAATCTTCTCTGGGTAGTGCTGGAACCAGCGAAAAAGGGAGAGGTATTATCTACAGCAGCAGGGCTGGCTGTAGCCATAGAGGGTAAATATTGTGCTGGGCTGGAAGAGTTCATAAGGGCGAACTACTTTAGAGAGGATGCAGAAAGGCTATTATCTCAGATAAAGAAGGGCAATAGGATTATTCTTCCGCCAACGCCGATACATGAGGAGTACCTTGAAGAAATTGAAGCTGAAGGAAGAATATATAAGTTTCAGGCGTAAATTTCTTATTTAAATTTTGCTAAAAATTTACAATCTGTTTACATGATTGTAACATGACTATTGTAAAATGATTTGAAGTTTTGACCTTCTTGACGGAGATTTTGAAATAATAAATATTCCGAAAGGGCAAACCCCGAGCAATCGGGGGGCGCAAAGCCTCGGGGTTACTTAGATAGACAACATTGCAGTTGAACCGGCCGGGCTGCCGATAACGAGTAGAAGAACCCGTTATGAGTAGTCCGGCTTTTTTTATATGAAATTTCCCTCTTTTTTGGGGAGAAAGGCAGGGCGAGTAGGTGCACTCGCAAGGTGGCTAACCGGAGTTTGTCCCGCCATTGCGCGACGGTCGCCCGAGGGACGGCGAGAGTCTGTCTCCCGGAAGAAGCAAAGCTTACTCTTTACCGCTATAAAGGCAAGCAAATCTTAGCGTCAATATAAGAGAATATACATTTTGAAGGAGGATTACGATGAAGTTGTGTAAGATTTTAGTTATTGATGATGATTTCCCGGTAGGGTATCTGATTAAGATTAGTTTAGAGGCAGAAGGATATGAGGCAGTGCTTGCCTTAAGTGGTGAAGAGGGTTTAGAGAAGGCCAGGGCAAGTCCTCCAGACCTAATTACCTTAGATGTACTTATGCCTGAAATGGACGGCTTTGAAGTGATGGAAGCTCTCAAGAGAGATGAAGCGCTAAATTCAATTCCAGTGATGATGATATCAGTAGTTAATGAAATTCGCAAAAAGAAAGGAATGGAGATGGGAGCGGCAGATTACTTATTGAAACCGATCGATTTTGATAATCTTTTGGATAGGATGAGAGGTCTGGAAATTAACGAGAAAGAACGGGATGAGGATTGAGAGAAAATGGTAGCTTGGTGGTATAGCAAGGCAAATAAAATATGGCTTAGAATCCTGGCACTGGTTGTAAGTAGCATATTTTTCTTCACCCAGGTAGTGGGAGCCTCTATGCCAGATAGAAGTTTCTGGAGAGAGAGGCGTAAAGCCAGGCAGAAACTTCTCTCTTCCCGGGAGAAACCTCACCAATCAGATAGACGAAAAGGTTTAGGAAAGAAGCTTGAAGAAAAAGATGTAGCAGGTGAAGTATCCTCTCTTATCACTCCTCATAATCTATTCACCGTTCCTTCCCAATACGGCACAGTAAAAGAAGTCCATACGCAAGCAACAAGCAAGAAGCCACAAGGGATGGCGAATAGACTGATTATCCACATCCAGGACGCCCATTCCAGTCCTGAAGCCCAGCTAAACAGCGCAAATATCCTGAAATATCTCCAGAAAGGTGTAGCCAGAGAGTCTACTCTGCCTCTATTGATATGTGTTGAGGGTTCCTCTGGTCTTGTGGACACCACACTTCTCTCCACCTTTCCTGAAAATAAGATAAAGGAGAAAGTAGCCAGTGAATTTCTTAAGGAAGGAAAAATTACTGGAGAGGAATACTTTGCCATAGTCAAAAATGACAAGGCACCAGCTGTAAATATTTATGGTGTGGAGAATAAACGCGCATATGATAAGAACCTGAAAGCCTTTGACGAAGGTCTCTCTTCAGGAGAAAGGTTGAGGAATTACTTCCAGAAAGTAAAGAAAGAGATTAACCCACTGAAAGCCCGCCTGTATAACAAGAGATTGAAAGAGTTAGAATCGAAGATAGAAGCCTACCAGAAGAAGAAAATCTCACTCACTCAATACTCCCAATACCTCCATCATCTTCTGGATGGTTCTCCTCTCCCCTCGGGGGAGAGGGTTAGGATGAGGGGGAAATACCCCAATTTCAAACTGTTTGTCGAAGCCTCTAAATTTGAGAAGAAGATAGACTTCTCCAGGGTAGATTCTGAGAGGTCGAAATACATAAAAGAACTGAGCAAAAAATTAACTAATGATGAACTATCTGACCTTCTGATTATGAGCCTTGACTATAGATTAGGAAAGGTGACATCAGGCGAATACTATACTTATCTCCAGTCTCTCTCTTCCAGGATGGGAAAGGGTATAAGGTCTCAAGACCCCAGAATACTGACTGAGCTTGTGACTTCCGGGGAAGGTAAGAATGAGTATCCTAACCTCAACTTATATATCAAGTACAACAAGCTCTACGACAGGATAGACCAGAATAGGTTATTCTCAGAGATTAGTGAGTTGGAGGAAGAAGTTAAGGAGGGACTATGTGAGAGAGAAGAGGAGAGGAAATTAGTAAAGCTCTCCAGGATGCTTGGTGTTTTAAAGGACCTGGTGAGTCTCAAGATTTCCAATGAAGACCTGGCATATTACTATAGACACCGTGATGAGATTACTCCAGGGATGTTCTCCAATTTCCTTACCGCCCATAAGGCAGGGGGCCGCTTTCCAATTGTCATTGCGAGGAGTGAAATGACGAAGCAATCTCTTTCTGTTGACGAGATTGCCACGCTCCCTTCGGTCGCTCGCAATGACAAAGGGGATTATGATGCAGCATCTGTAGGGGCGACATTTATGGCACCCGAAATAACGGCGAACCTATCAAAATTTGAGGAGTTCTACAGGATTGCTTTAAAGAGAAACGAAGCTTTAGTAGATAACACCATCTCCCGGATGGAAAAAGAAGGAGTGAAAGTCGCAGTTCTCATTGCTGGAGGTTTCCATACGCCAGGGATTACAGAGCTCCTGCGTGATAGGAATATGTCCTATGTAGTGGTTACTCCCCGGCTGGGAGAGAACTATTCCTCTGATTTGGAACCCTCTCCCAGAAAGAAGAGGTCGGACCTGGAGAAGGCATTGGCGGGGATTGTAGGGGCAATAAGGCCAGCGCATATATTTGGAGACGCATCGTTCCAGAGATACGCCGTGATTTGCCTTGGGGCGAATCTTACTGTAATTCTCTCCTCTCAGTTTAACCCAGAGGAGATAGAAAGGGCATCCCGACAGCTAATAAGTGATTGGAAGGAAGAACTTCGTGCTCGAGGCAAATCAACGGAAGTGATAGACAGTGTTGAATTTTTTTCTGTAGTTTTAACGAGAGACAAGGAGGCGTTTGTTTTAGGAGTTGTCAGGATAAAGAATGAGAATCTGCCTTTTGTCTTTCGATATGATGTAAAGGAAGAAACAGTCTCTGAGATTATCTCTGGTGATGATTGCAGAGACTTTTTCCTTTCAGGCGCCTTTGATAATATTATAGAGGCTGAAGTTGCTCTGGCTGTTTGGGACAAACTACCAAAACTCTGGCCGCCCTCCGTACTAACCGAGCCAGAAATTAGAACAGCCATCTTCGGCAAAGGCGAATCCGAAGTCGAAGATATCACGTCTGAAACCATTGAGGAGTTAGCTGAGGAAAGAGTGGAAGAATTAAATAACGCTAGACAAGCCAAAGATGTAACAAGTAATGTATCGGTCAACGGTACCGGTCCACTTTTAGACCTGGCATTGCTGCTATGGCAATTAAAAGTACTTAATAGAGCCGGCATCTATCTAAGGGATGTGTTGAAACCTAAGCAGTTTTTGGATCAAATGGATAATGTAAAGCACGAGAGGTATAAAACCGCAGTTGAAAATGAATATCGCATGATTAAAACGCCGATTATGAAAGAAAAGAGCTCGATTTTTGGATTACTGGCATCGATAGTGGCTGTTAATTGGTTAGGGAAAGAAATTATACAGCACATCTGGATACCTTATATCGGTGGTGGCTGGAGCTTAATTGTACCTTTTGCTCTCTTGATATTGTGTAATTTGCCATTTGTATTGTCTTTGTTTAACCACTTTATTTCCTTGCGTTTAAAAGGCGAGGAGATAGATTCAGAATTGGTAGATAGGGTTATCAAAGGTTCAGATGAGTATAAAAAAGCATTGAAGAGAGGTTATGAGGTTAAGGTTGATGAGGATGGAACTAATGTAGCATGGTGGAAACAAGCAGAAGTAGACCATGCCGGTAAAACAGTATGGATAAATAGAATCTGGGTAGTAAAAACTAAATCAAGAATAATCAATCGCTTAAGAAAGCTTCTACTGCCGCATATCCTTGCTCATGAAGGACTACATTTAACTCGTTGGCAGATTGCCTTAGCTAAGAAACTCCAGTCCCGCCCCAAACTCCTCGGGAGCCCCCTCCAGATATTGTTCATCGAAATCCCCGCTTATACCATTATACTGGTAAGCTTCTTGAAAAAACTAGCGCCATCCTTATTTGCTCGGAAGATGCGAGTAATATTAGAAATACGAATTAACAGTTGGTTATGGTTTTTGGGGAGATGGTTTATGAGTTCCCTAGGAAAGGGGGTGCTGTCCCTATTCTCCAGAAAAGGAATTGTCCTTTCAAAACAGGAACAGCGTGAAGTAGAAGAAAAAGTACGAAAGTTGTTTGAGGCTGGTTATTGGATTGAGTTTAGTCCTGCTCTTGAAGAAAGATGTATAACGGTGCACTTAAAGAATCGTGATCCTCAAAAGTTTAGAGGAAGATACACTCACGGCTCTTACACAATTATGCAGCAGGAAGATGGCACAGCACAATTGATGGAGATTACCCCGAACTTATCGAGACAATTTGATGGACAGGGCATGGGAACTCTTTTTATAGCAATTTCTCTTCTTATAATTTATGGTTCTGAATCTCCTGGCAAGGAATTCGAAATAATCAGTCCCAGTGAAGACGTCTTAAACATGAAAAGTGCTTTCGGGAGATTGGAACTGTGGAAGATTTTTGGAATTCGATTTGACTATGTCAAATTAGGGAAATTAATGGCTCCCAACTTCCGAATTCGGGGTAAAGTGCCGAAAATTGACGACAAATATATTAACAAGTTAATGGATTTGAATAAGAGAAACGAGGTAGGTAGTCAAAATATTCAGCTTGCTAAAGAGATAATAGATGGGCTTCTCGAGCACAAGCTGCATCCTGTCATAAAGAAAGAAATCAGAAGATTCAAGAGAGAGAAGCCGAGCAGGAGGGTAGTCCTCGGTCCAAGAAGTTACAAGCCTGACCTATTTACACGTAAGGAAGCGAGGGATGTGAAGACTGCTGATGGAAAAACCCTGTTTGACCATAGGTTAGGGTTGATTCAAAGGATAGTAGGAGAATATCCAGACCTGATAAGAAAGAAGGCTAGAGAAGGTGACCTCCAAATAGAAGATGAAGACCTCAATTACATAGTAGAGAACATTAAAGAGGCGTTGATGAATCTATTTACTAGTCGGCAAATGGCAAATCTTACACGTTTTCATTATGAGCAAATACTTTTCAGAATCCTTAGAATGGTATATCCAGACTTATATGAAAATAATAAAGATAGAGATATGGCTATAACAGATAATCTTTATTCTAAACTTAGAAAGAGAGTTAAAAAAGCTAGCAGAGAGGGTGGTTTCTACGATGCTTTGAAAACTGCCATGGGGTTTGCTGCGGTAACCAATATAATGGAGCAAGAATTCTATAATAAAAAGCTTTTATCCTTTGGTGGTAAGAGTATTGCAAGGAGAAGTATTGAGATTCCTGAAGATGAATTCTTTAAAAATCTGTGGAAAAAATTAGATAGGCATCCCTCGGGAAAAATTCTCTACTACTTAGACAACTTCGGTGAATTACCTACGGACATGTTGGTGGTTGAATTGCTCCTTGAGGAAGGGTACAACGTAGTTCTCGTAGCAAAGGAAGACTCAGCCTACAATGATACGACAGTTTTTGATGTTAAAACATATCTTGATAAGATATGGTTAAATGATAAAAGGTTTACTTGGTTGAAGAAATACTATGGTTCTGAGAGGTCAAAGCGTAATAAACTCAGCATAATCTCGACGGATTCAGCTACACCCGGCCTTAATCTTGCTCAGCTCAGTGAAGAGCATATAAGGGCACGAAATGAGGCGATATTCAGCATCTACAAGGGCAGCGCAAATCTCCGGGGCACCTATCCCTATGCCTTAACCCAGGAAAGTTTCTACATCTACACCATAAAAGGACCTATGCAGATTGCTATTGCAAGAGCAAATAGCGTCGATAAGGATAAGACTAAGTTCGGTAGTTTAGTATTCCAATTCAAACCAAAAGGCGAAAAAGGCTTAACCTTAAAGGATTTAATCAAAGATGGAAGAGTCTTTGTATCCACTAAGAAACGGCTCCACCTATTTAGAAGAATTCATGTAATACTACAGTTAATAATTCCGGCAATGAAGACTATATTACATAAGTTAAAAGTCAACTTAGACAGTGAATGCTTTAAAATTAGACATAGGAGAAGAGTTAAGAGAAAGATTATTGACTCAATGGAAGAAATAATTGATACATGTTTGGATGAAATTTCAATATTAGAAGAGCAAACAGGAAGAAGGGGATTATATAGCTATGAAATGGTGCAGTTGGATGGTTACTGGCGTGATATGGCTAGAGCAACCTTAGTGCTGAGTTACCTTAGATACCATTCTAAAAAGATTAAAAATTGGGTGAAAAAGATTCTTGATAGTCCTTCTCCATATGCTAAAGCATATGCCCTGCTTGCCTTAGCCAATGTGAATCGCAGGAAGGCCTTAGCATATTTAGATGAGTGGCAATATGAAAAGGAAATTTCCAATTCCTACAAGGATTTTAGAGACCTATATATTAGGGAGGCTCATCAAAAGGTAGCCGAGCTCTTGGTCGAGCTAAGGCATAAAAAGGCAGTGTCAGTTATAAGAGAACTCTTAGGTGAACGTGGTTATGAGGCAAATATTCGGGGCGCTGAATTGGCAATAGAATTTGGGAGTCCAGATTTAGTCCCTGATTTGAGAATTTTGCTTGATTATACTGAAAAACACTCCTTTTCACCCTTAAAGGATCCTCAAATTGACTTAGCAAGGGCAATCGGCCCGCTTGGTTACAGAAATGATAAAGCAGATGCAAAGCTTAGATTGGAAAATTGGTTAGAATACTATCTTGAATTGGAAAGTAGAAACAGAGGTCCTCGTGGTGAGCGATTCGATTTATATTTATTTAAAAAATTTATTTATAAGATTAGTGAAGCACTCATTGAGATGGGCGATGTTGATTTTGTCATACCAAGACTCCAGGCGTTGTATGTGGAGTGGTCTGAATTGGAGAAGAAAACATTTGCTCCAATAAAAGGTTCGATATATCTGGATATGTGCAAGGTTGCATCACTCTTGTCGAAGGCAAAAGCTCAAGGTGCCTTATATTTAGCACAGAAGCTATGGGAGAGAGCCATTAAAAAGAAGGATAATGAAGGCTTATTAAATCTTCTGCCCGCTATAGAGGAACTACGACTAACAAGTGCTATACCTGCTCTTAAGGAAAGAATTACTACATTGCAGAAAAAGGTACCATTAGATCATATCAAAAATGAACGAAAGATATCAGAGACTTTGATGAAGTTGGGAAATAAAACAGGTATAGGTCATCTTTTAAATCACCTTGAGCTTAAGCCTTTAATAACTCAGACAATACCCCCAGAAAACATAGATTGGAGATTAGAAGCCGCCAATGCCTTATTAGAGGGACTGGGATTAAAAGAGACTAATATTCAAAGAATAAAGAGGCCCTTGGGAAAACTGGTCACAGTTCTTGCCAGAAAATTTATGGAATTAATCTCTTGGATAATTCAGCAAGTTATCGATTCCACAAATTCCTTGTTAATGTGGTTTGTAAAATATATGAAGAGAAAGTTGTATCACCTGATTTTCCCACTCTACCACAAGATCTTTAAAATCGCACACAGAAAAGAAGTTACCTCTGAGATTATCTCCGTTATAGGAGATAAGGGGGGCGTAATTGATGATTGTGGGGATAGGATTAGAGAATTGAAAGTTAAACTCAAAGAGAAAGGATTAGGGAAGGATAAAAGGCGAAAATTTGAGCACGATTTAGAAAATTACTGGCGTAAGCTTGCTGAAGCCACCCTAATACTGAGCCAACTTAACTACGACCCAGAGAAGGTTGAAAGATTGGCGAGAGAGATTTTCTCAGGTTCTTCTACCTATGCCAAAACAGATGCCATACTTGCCTTGGCTAATGTAAATAAAAAAGAAGCCTTAAAATATTTGAAATATTATTGGGATTTTGAAGACGAAATTAGAGATCTAATGTATAGGGAAGAAGGTGGGGATAGTAGGGATATCGAGTACAAAGTAGCTGAGGTTATAGTTAAACTCAAAGATAAAAGGGCATTGGAAATTATAAGAAAATTTGTAGGCTCACGCCATTATGAAGATAACCTAAACGGGGCTAAATTAGCAATAGAATTTGGTAGCTCAGAATTGATTCCTGATTTGAACAAATCTCTCGGGTCTATTGGAAAAGATGGCGTTGATTTTGAAGAGATTGGTGCATTCGTTGCCCAGGGAAAGGCAATTGCTCTGCTTGGTAAAGGGAAAGATAAAGCCCATGCAAGTCAGGAACTTAAAGATTTATTAGAAACCCATTCTGTAGCAGAAAAATTTGCAAGAGAAAAGGGAGAGCATATAGATTTTATAACTTCTCACCGTGGGGTCATATATTTAATTGCAGAAGCTCTAATAGAAATAGGAGATGTTGAATTTGTCGTTCCCAAACTTCTGGCTTTATATAAAGAGACCAATAGAGATATCGAAAGTCTTGGGAAACGTTCTATATATCGTAATGCGATAAAGATTATCTTGCTTTTAGCAAAAGCAAGAGAGAGAAGAGCCATTAGGTTAGTGCAGAACTGCTGGGAAGAAGCTGACAAAAGCGATAAGGTTATTTTAGAAAATCTTCTACCTGTAATAGAGAAATTATCATTGACCAGTGCCGTCACTTCACTCAAGGAGGCGCTTCCAAAATTAGAATGGAATCGGGTAACCTATTTTGATCAAGATTGCAAAATAGCAAAAACTTTAGCCAAATTGGGAGACAAGTCTGGAGTAGATTATCTACTGGATTGCTTGAAGTTTGATTCTATCCGGTTCGGAGGAAAACGGGTCTTAAGAATGGATATGAGATTAAAGACAGCCCGGGCTTTGGTAGAGGGCTTAGGATTAAAACCGACCCGCATCCAGAGGATCAGGAACTTCATAAGAAGCTTTGCGAAAAAATCATCCTCAGCACCTGGCACTGGTGTAGCCAAATGTGGATATATGGAGTTATATGAAGGGAGCGATTATTACAGCGAGAAATCTATAAGAGATGATATGGGAGAAGTCAAATTTAGGGATTTAGAAGAGACCAAAAAGTTCGGCTTAAGCCTTGTAAAAGAAGGTAAGGCCAAGCGAATCAAAGTCTCTGTTAGAAACCACTCCTTTACAGTAATAGTTGAAAATGGAATAGATATTTCGAAAGATGCAATAAGAATCATAATTGAGAATGCCTTGAAGGGACGGAGGAACAAATCATCTAATTTCTTTGTTATTGCCTTCCTGAATAAATCATCCCATATGTGTGAAGACCACCTTGCTAATGGCTTTATTGGTATAAATAGGTCAATTCAAGAGGTATTAAATCCAAAAGTAAGAAACATCCTTCTTCAGGTAAGGCTATATCATGAGCTTTCACATGAGATAACGGGTAGGGATGACAAAGCATTTGAGAAGAAACAGTTTAAAAAGGATGTAAGATTTGCCTTGAATTTGATGAAGAAAGAGAATGTAAGCATAGGTGAGATTGCTAAAGCCTTAAAAACAGTTCTTGAAAATGATCAGTTTGTAAAAGCAATAAAGATTCTAATAGAGATTGAAACCACTATGGCTCGGGCCATGGATACCGTTAAGAGTAATAGGATATTGACGAAATCAAAGCCTGACCTCCAGAGACAAATCTTGGCTGGTTTAAGGTCGATAGAATACGAGTTAAAGACAATTGAAACGGATGATTGGGATGCATTGTTTGTATTAATAATGAGACTGCGCAAGATTGGAGATTGCATCGAGCGGAATATGCCCGAAAAGACATACCAGGTTTTAAATGACATAGAAGCACTTGCATGCAAGATAGAAAAAGTGACACGACCCGAGGATTTAGTCTCTATAATTTTT
>WJOT01000050.1 GCA_009619095.1 Clostridia bacterium | reverse complement strand
GCAGCATTTTCTATGACCGTTCTTCCTTTAGCTCTCGTTGCCGCCATCATCAAATTTTCTGTTGCCCCTACACTGGGAAAATCTAAATATATACCTGCTCCATGAAGCCTGGGAGCATCCAGCTGAACATATCCTCTTTCCAAACTCACCTTTGCTCCCAGCTTCCTAAACCCTCGAAGGTGTAGATTAATAGGACGGGCCCCAATAGCGCATCCTCCGGGCAAAGAGGCTCTCACTCGACCAAGCCTGCCCAGGAGAGGACCCATTACCAAGATAGAAGCTCTCATCTTTTTTACCAACTCATAGGGAGCTTCACTATCCAGTCTATGGGTAGAAGAAATTCTTATCCTTTTATTATGGTAAGAAACCCTCTTCCCTAAAATTCTCAACAACGCCAAAATCGTCTCCACATCCTGGAGATGAGGCACATTCTTCACCACACAGTCCTCATCCGTCAAAAGAGTAGCGACCAGTATTGGCAAAGAGGCATTTTTGGAACCACTGATTTTCACCATGCCAGAGAGTTTCTTTCCCCCAGTAATGAGAATCTTTTCCACTCTTACTGACCCCCTTTTCTTAATTTCTGCGCCACAACCACTCTATCCAGTCCAGCGTAATCTTTAACTAATTGGGATGGATAGAACTGTTTCTCTTTTTTAATAAGATTCATCACTGCTTTCCCTTGATAATCTCCAATTTCCATAATTAGGTAGCCACCATCAATTAAATATTTTAAGGCTTCCGGGATTATGCGCTGATAGAAGTTGAGACCCTCATTTCCTCCTTCCAATGCAGAAAGAGGCTCTTTCTTAATCTCAGGCGGAAGCAGAACTAAATCCCTCGACTTAACATAAGGAGGATTACTCACTACAAAATCTACTGCTAAATCTGAGTTAAGCTCTTCTAAGGGACTGAACAGGTCTCCCAAAAGAAATTCTACTCTTCCTTCAACCTTATGAAACCTTGCATTTCTCCGAGCAACCTGTATAGCGCCTTCGCTTATGTCAATAGCATAAATTTTGCAGGATGCGATATTTCTGGCAAGACTTATGGCGATGTTCCCGCTCCCGGTACAAAGATCCACAATGGTCAAAGAACTATCTCTCCCATATCCATAACTTTCCGACTTCCTAATATTCTGCGCTTTCTCTATTGCCTTTTCCACCAGAATTTCTGTCTCCGGCCTGGGAATTAAAACATGCTTATTCAAAAAAAACTTCAATCCCATAAATTCCTTATAGCCAACAATAAAGGCTACAGGTTCCCGCTTGACCCTTCTTTCAATTAACTTTTTATAAGCTGATAACTCCTTCTCAGTTATCCGGCAGTCGAGATTCAAATATATTTCCAACCTCTCTATTTCCAAAACGTGTGCCAGTAAAACTCCAGCATCAATCCCTGGCTCAGGTATTTCTTCTCTCTTTAGGTAACTGGTAACTTTATCTAAAATTTCTGAAACTGTATACTGCTTAACCAACTTACCCTCGACTTTCTCTTTCTTTGAATTGCCTTTCCTCAAAAGCTTCTTTCAATTTTTCAATAATTCGATTAAGATTTCCAGCCATAATATCATTGAGATTATGTTGGGTTAAGCCTATTCTGTGGTCGGTTAGTCGATCCTGAGGAAAATTGTAAGTCCTTATCTTTTCACTGCGATCCCCAGTACCAACCTGTTGTTTTCTCTTTGCTGACAGAGCGTGGTCCTCTTCTTGCCGAATCTTTGCTAACAACCTGGCGCGTAAGACCTTCATTGCCTTAGCTTTATTCTTCAACTGGGACCTCTCATCCTGGCATTGAGCTACCAGTCCTGTGGGAAGATGAGTAATCCTCACTGCTGAGTAAGTGGTGTTTACACTCTGGCCTCCTTTGCCAGAGGAACAGAACGTATCTATTCTCAAAACATCGGGGGCTATTTTGACTTCCACTTCTTTCGCCTCTGGCATAACCGCTACGGTTACTGCTGAGGTATGAATTCTACCGCTGGCCTCTGTCACCGGCACCCGTTGAACCCTGTGAACGCCTCCCTCATATTGAAAATCACCATAAGCACCTTTCCCCTCTATACCGAAAACGACCTCCTTAAAACCACCCAGTTCCGTGGGATGAGAGTCCAAAATTTCTACCTTAAAACCTCTTCTTTGAGCATACCGACTATACATTCGAAACAGGTCGCCAGCAAATAGAGCTGCCTCCTGTCCTCCTGTTCCAGCCCGGATCTCCATGATAATATTCTTTTCTTTATCCACATCTGGAGCGACAAGTAATAATTTTAATTCCTTCTCCACTTCCTTCCTTTTTTTGGCAAGTCCTTCCAGTTCCTTCTTTGCCAGTTTCACAAGTTCTTCATCTTCGCTCATTAGAACTTCCTGAGTAGAAGAAATCCCCTTTTCAATATTTTTAAATTCCCTAAATTTATTAACAATTGGTTGTTTCTCTGCCAGTTCTTTCGCGTATTTTTGAAAAGTCTCCTTGTCAGAAATGATTTTAGGGTCGCTAAGCAATCTTTCCAATTCTTGAAAGCGTGTCTCAATGATTTGTAGTTTCTTTATCACCTTAACCCTCCGTTCTCAGTGTAAAAAGTAGCCTGTCCCCTTCTTTTTCAGCCTCCAGAACTCCCTTTAGAGCTGCTAAAGCCACCTCAATCTGTCCATCCGAGGGCTCCCTTGTAGTCAGCCTCTGGAGCCATAGATTGGGAGCAATCAGAAATTTAACCAGTGTACGAGTTCTAAATCTGGCGAGCACTTTTATTGTTTCATAGGCAATACCCGCAATGAAAGGTAACAGTGCCAATCTCATCAGGAACTTTTCAAGAATTGTAGTGGGTTTGAAAAGTGAAAATACAAAAACTGCCAGCACCATCACTACTAATAAGAAACTCGTACCACAGCGAGGATGGAGAATAGCATGCTTTCGGACATTTTCTATTTTTAACTCATTGCCAGCCTCATAAGCATAAGCTGCTTTGTGTTCAGCACCATGATATTGAAATAGTTTCTGGATATCCTTAAGAAAAGATATCGCCAAAATATATAAAAGAAAAATGGATATTCTAATTGCTCCATCAACTAAGTTGAAAAGAAAATGACTTTCAAACGTCAACACCTCGCGTCGCAGGTATTCTGTAATCCCCAGCGGCAAAACGAAGAAAAGAAAAAGCCCGACTACTAAGGAAAAAATCATCGTGCCCGCTAACATCCAGGGGTTAGCCTTCAATTTTTCCGCGCGCTGGTTACTATCCTTCTCCACACTTTCCCTGGAGAAAATATCTGCAGAATATGTCAGACTTTTTATGCCAATTACCAATGTGTCCAAGAGGACAAATACCCCTCTCAACAGAGGGAACTTTAAGAAAAATAATTTCTTAGTCCATTTGCTTTTTGCTTCCTTCTTTACTATAATCTCTCCATCTTTCAAACGTAAGGCAATGACATAGTAGTGAGGGGAACTCATCATTACCCCTTCAATTACTGCCTGACCACCGATATTCATATATAACTCTCGCTTTCTCTCAAAAACCCCAATAAAAAGATACCCCGTTTCCCGGGGCCCTTTCCAACCGGGCAAGAATATCCTTCCAAACTCCCACCTAGCTTCACTATATTTTAGCTATGCAGGTTTTTTCTTGCTTTTCTTTTTGCTGGGTGTCTTCTTAATTTTTGTTTTTTTCCGCACGGTCTTTCCAGCCGTTTTAGTATATCGCTGTTTAAACTTTTCCACCCTCCCTGCTGTATCGACCAATTTTTGTTTACCTGTAAAAAATGGATGGCAAGCAGAACAGATCTCCACACGAATATCCTTCACTGTTGAGCGAGTATGTATCACATTTCCGCAGGCACAAGTAATTGTGGTTTCAAAATATTTAGGATGTATTTTCTCTTTCATCTCCGTTTTCTCCTCTCTAAGATCTGTTCCTTAAACCTCTCCCTTTCGGGAGGACTCCAAAAAATTCTGATACTTTAAAATCAGTTCCACCTTTAACTATAATAAACTAAGTTATTTCTGTCAAACTACTTTTTCTTCTTGTGACGCATCTTTCTCAGGAACTTTTTCCGCTTGTGAGTACGAATTTTCTGCAATTTGCGCCTTCTTCCTTTAGGCATTTCCTTATCTCCTTTCAATCAGCTTATGCTTGTATTATTCTTCTAAACTTCCTCTTTCCCACTTGTACTATATATTCCCTGTCCATTAACAAATCCATGTTAGAATCTTTTATTCTTTTCTGATTTATCTTTACGCTCCCCTGGCTGATCAGCCTCTTCGCCTCGTTTTTACTTGTAGCCAGGTCAGCCTTTACCAACAAATCCACAACCCATATTTTCTTCTCACGAATTCTAATTTCCTTTATCTCCTCAGGCAATTCCCTCTTAACAAAAACTTTCTCAAATTCTTCTTCAGCTTTTTTTGCTTCAGTTTCGCTATAATATTTCTGGACGAGCTCTTTTGCCAGTTCAGCTTTTGCCTGGCGAGGATGCATTTTCTTGACTTTATCCAAATTTTCCTCAGTTAATAATTCATAGTACTTGACCATCAATTCATCAGAAATACTCATAATCTTTCCGAACATTTCCTCGGGAGGCTCAGTTATGCCAACATAATTTCCATAACTTTTGCTCATTTTCTTAACGCCGTCTGTGCCTTCTAAAAGAGGCATAGTTATTATAACCTGGGGCTTCTGATTAAAATCTCTCTGTAATTGGCGCCCCATTAACAGATTAAATTTTTGGTCCGTTCCTCCAATTTCCACGTCAGCTTTCACTTGAATTGAATCGTATGCTTGAAGTAGAGGATAAATAAATTCCAAGATGCTTATATCTATTTCTCGATTAAATCTTTCTTTAAAATCTGCCCTGGCTAACATTTGGGCAACTGTGGAATGGGAAGAAAGCTCCAGAACATCCGACGAACTCATCTTATCAAGCCATTTACTATTAAAAAGCACTTCCGTCTTCCTTTTATCTAAAATTTTAAAAACCTGTTTTTGATAAGTCTTTGCATTCTTGTTTATTTCTTCGGTAGTAAGTGGCTTTCTCGCTTCAGACCTCTCTGAAGGATCTCCGATGCGGGCAGTAAAATCGCCTATTATGAACACAATCTGGTGACCCAGGTCCTGAAACTGCTTCAATTTTTGCAGAACCACCGTATGACCTAAATGAATATCGGGAGCTGTAGGGTCAGCACCGAATTTCACTCTTAAAGGTTTTCGCCTATTCAGCTTCTCCTTCAGTTCTTCTGGAGAAATAACCTCTACCGTTCCCCTTCTTATTATCTCTAAGTCTTTTGCCATTTCAAATTCCTATTAACTTTTTAGTATTATATAACATAATTTCCTAAAATTATCAATAAAAAAATCCAATAAAAATAAAAAACCCTGGCTTTTTTCAAGCCAGGGTTTTCTTTGGTTATTTGGCAAATGTACCTTACATTTTCCTTATATTCGTTGCTTTGGGACCTTTGTCTGAATCAACGATGTCAAATTCAACCACTTCGCCTTCGTGAAGGGTTTTAAACCCTTCTGACTGAATGGATGAAAAATGCACGAACACATCGCCTGAACCGTCTTCTTTCTCAATGAACCCATAACCTTTAGATTCATTGAACCACTTCACTTTCCCTTTCATTTTTACCTTCCTTTCTTTCTAAACTAGCTCTTCAACTTCAGAGCTTCCTTCTTTAACAACACCTCCTTTTTTATCTTTCCAAAAGAGTATCCCCCCCGCA
>WJOT01000039.1 GCA_009619095.1 Clostridia bacterium | reverse complement strand
AGAGGTTGAACGAGACTACGCAGAAACTATTTCAGTTAAGATTCAAGAACGCCTCAGGTAAAATAAAGAATCCCCTGGAGATTAGGCTTTTCCGCAGGGATATTGCACGGATTAAGACAGTTTTGGCAGAAAGTAAACTGTCTAAAGAAAAAGAAGAATAAAGGGAGAGAGGATGAGAGAAGGTCAAGCGAAACGCAAGATCAGGATTGGTAAAGTGGTCAGTGATAAGATGGAGAAGACCAGAATAGTAGCAGTGGAGAGATTGTTCAGGCATTCTCGATATCAAAAGGTTATTAAAAGAAGAAAGAAATTTATGGTGGATGACCCCAAGAACGAATCGCACATAGGAGATAAAGTGAGAATTGCCGAAACCAGACCCTTGAGTAAAAGAAAGAGGTGGCGAGTTTTGGAAATCCTGAATAAGGTAGAGAAAATTTAACATGATACAGATGCGCACTCGATTAAATGTAGCTGACAATACAGGAGCGAGAAAAATTACCTGCATAGGAGTTCTGGGCGGAACTAGGAAGAGATATGCAGGAATGGGTGATATAATTAAGGCTTCAGTAAAAGATGCTTTGCCAGGCGCTACGATTAAGAAGGGTGAGGTGGTAAGGGCAGTGATTGTTAGAATGAGGAAATGGATACGCCGACCCGATGGTTCCTATGTCAAATTTGACGAAAATGGTGCAGTAATTGTGGACGACAACAACGAGCCCAAGGGAACTCGAATTTTTGGGCCAATTGCTCGTGAACTGAGAGATAAGGGATTCACCAAGATAATCTCTCTGGCTCCTGAAGTAGTATGATGTTTAATCGTTCATTCATACACTGGGGAAATTGATATGTTGCCGATTAGAAAGAAGGATAAGATAGTAGTAAAAACGGGTAAAGACAAAGGCAAAACAGGTGAAGTCCTGAAAGTGTTTCCCGCAACTTCCCGAGTGATAGTAAGCAAGATAAATTTTATAAAGAGGCATGCCCGGGCAACACAAACTACACCAGGGGGAATTACAGAAAAAGAGTCTTCTATTCATATTTCCAATGTACAGTTGATTTGCCCTAAATGTGACCAGCCTACTCGAGCAAAGATAGACCACTTAAGCGATGGTAAGAAGATAAGGGTTTGCCGAAGATGTGGAGAAATGATAGTATAGGGAAAGCAAAATGGCACGATTAAAAGAATTATATAAGAAAAAGATTGTTCCTCAACTGATAGAACGTCTAAAATATAAGAATATTATGGAAGTGCCCAGAATAGATAAGATAGTAATCAATACAGGGGTTTCCACAGCAAAGGAGGATATTAAGGTTTTGGACGAAGCAGTGGGAGAGTTAGCAACAATAACGGGACAGAAGCCTATTGTGACCAGGGCAAAAAAGTCGATTTCCAACTTCAAACTTCGTCAGGGAATGCCCATAGGTTGCAAAGTCACCCTCCATGGAGCTGTGATGTATGAGTTTCTGGACCGTTTGATTAATGTGACATTGCCCAGGGTTCGTGATTTTCGGGGGATCTCCCGTGATGGATTCGATAGTCAAGGAAATTATAACCTGGGAATTCAGGAGCATATAATTTTTCCTGAGATTAATATAGATAAAGTTGGTAAAGTCAAAGGGTTAAACGTAAGCATAGTAACTACAGCCAAAAATATAGATGAAGCATATGAGTTATTGAGTCTTTTCGGTATGCCTTTTCGAAAGAAATAGTGAATTATGGAAAGGTAGTCGCAGGCTTCAGCCTGCGTTATAAGGAGTAGCAGGCTTCAGCCTGCGTTTCGCAACCTAAAGGTTGCGGCTACCGATAAGGAGGAATTTTTTTGGCGAAGAAAAGTTTAGTTGCTAAGGCCAAACGAGCAGCAAAGTTTAGTACAAGAAAATATAACCGCTGCCGTCTTTGTGGTAGGCCGCGAGGATATATGCGCGACTTTGCGCTGTGCAGAATCTGTTTCCGTAAGTTGGCGCGGCAGGGAGAAATCCCGGGAGTGACAAAATCCAGCTGGTAAAAGGAGGAAATAGATTGTCTATTTCTGATCCTGTTGCAGATATGCTTACAAGGATTCGTAATGCCAATCAGAAGAAGAAAGGGAAAGTAGATATTCCCGCATCAAAGTTAAAAGAGAAAATAGTAAAAGTTTTGAAAGAAGAAGGGTATATAGCTAACTATAAGTTTATCTCCGACCGCAAACAGGGGATTTTGAGAGTTTATTTAAAGTATACCCTAAAGCAGGAGAGGGTTATTAAAGGGCTGAGGCGAGTTTCTCGACCCGGGAGGAGGTTTTATTGTGGGACTGATGAGCTTCCCCGGGTACAGAGGGGACTTGGTGTAGCGATTATTTCAACTTCTCAGGGAGTGATGACTGCTAAGAGGTGTCGGGAGGCAAGCCTTGGCGGAGAAGTAATCTGTTATGTTTGGTGAGGGAAATGTCCAGGATAGGTAAAAAACCAATTGCCGTGCCAGAGGGGGTGGAAGTAAAAATAAGCAGTGACCTCGTCGAAGTGACTGGTCCTTTAGGAAGACTAACTCAGAACCTATATCCCAAAATAAAAGTTACTAAAAGGGATGGTCAAATTTTTGTAGAAAGGCTTTCCGATAATAAATATTATCGTTCGCTCCATGGATTGGCTCGCAGTCTTATTAATAATCTGATTATAGGAGTAACTAAAGGTTTTCGGAAAGAACTGATTATTACAGGCATGGGTTATAGAGCAAAGTTAGAGGGTAGAGTGTTAAATTTACAATTGGGTTATTCTCATCCTGTAAAATTTCCATTACCTGAGGGAATTGAGATAAAAGTGGAAAAGCAGACACAAATTATGGTCTCCGGGATTGACAAGCAACTGGTGGGTGAAGTTGCTGCTAAGATAAGGAGGCTCAGACCGCCTGAGCCTTATAAGGGCAAGGGGATACGATATATAGATGAGCATATCAAAAGGAAGGTGGGCAAAGCTGCCGCAGTAAGTGCTGGGGCTCCTACTAAAGGAGGGAAATAGTTTGATTACTCGTTCGGCTCGAAGAAAAAGTAGACACCGGAGAGTAAGAAAGAAAATTTTCGGAATAAAATCTCATCTTAGATTATGTGTCTACAAGAGCTTACGGCACATTTATGCCCAAATAGTAGATGACCAGCGTGGTAAGACAATTGTGGCAGCTTCCACACTCTCTCCTGAAATCAAGAAGAAAATTGAGAAATTGAAGAAGAGCCAAGCGGCATCTCTGGTGGGAGAACTAATCGCTGAGAAGTCGAAAGCCTCAGGTGTTAAGAGAGTGGCATTCGACAAGAGTGGATACGATTACCATGGGAGAGTAAAGAGTCTGGCTGAGGCTTGCCGCAAAGGTGGATTAGAGTTTTGAAAAATATTAGGTGCGGGATAGAGAGGAGATAAGTTGGCAAAGATTAGTGCAGAAGGTTTAGAACTGAACCAGACAGTTGTAAATATCAATAGAGTGGCTAAAGTAGTTAAGGGAGGTAAACGGTTTGGCTTTACCGCGCTGGTAGTTGTGGGGGATGGGAATGGTTATGTGGGTTGCGGGATGGGCAAGGCAAAAGAAGTTCAGGCTGCTATTCAGAAAGGCACAGTAAGAGCAGAAAAGAACCTCATTGCTGTTTCCTTGAAAGGCGCCACGATTCCTCATGAGGTAATCGGTCGCTTTGGAGCTGGCCGGGTGCTGTTAAAGCCTGCTAGTCCGGGAACAGGGATAATAGCGGGTGGTCCGGTAAGGGCAGTAGTGGAAGCAGTGGGCATAAAGGATATTCTCACTAAATCGCTTAGGTCGAATAATCCAGTCAATGTAGTCTATGCTACAATGCAAGGACTGGAAAGTCTGAGGACGAAGGCCATGGTTGCAGAACTTAGAGGCAAGAAGGTAGAAGAATTATAAAGGATGGAGAAATGAAACTTTCAGGGCTCACTCCTAATATTGGCAGTAGACACAAGAAGAAGAGGGTAGGCCGGGGCACGGGTTCAGGTCACGGTGGCACAAGCTGTCGGGGACATAAAGGACAGAGAAGCCGATCAGGGGGAGGAGTCCGTCTCGGTTTCGAAGGAGGGCAGATGCCACTTATTCGGCGTATCCCCAAGAGGGGATTTACCAGAATCTTCAAGAAAGAATATAACATAGTGAATGTTAGAAATCTTGAGGAGAAGTTTAATGATAATGAGGAAGTTACCCCTTCTACCCTTAAACAGAGGGGATTGGTAAAAAAGGATTTGCCGATAAGGATTCTGGGAAGTGGGGAGATAACAAAAAAGTTGAAGGTGAAAGTGACTGACTTCAGCAAGAGTGCCCGAGAGAAGATTTTAAAAGCCGGGGGCAGTGTGGAAATTTCAGGGAAATAGGAGAATTAGTAATGTTAAAGAGCGTAGCCGATATTTTTAAAATACCAGAATTGAAGAAGAAAGTACTATTTACTCTGGGAATTTTAGCAGTATATAGGCTAGGAGCAGCTATACCTACTCCAGGAATCGATGCTTCAGCGTTGAAAGCTTTTTTTGAGACTCAAAAGGGAACTCTGTTCGGATTTTTAGATATGTTCTCCGGAGGAGCTCTCAACAGGTTATCTATTTTTTCTTTAGGTATTATGCCCTACATTAACGCTTCTATTATTATGTCTCTCATGCAGACAGCCGTTCCCTATCTTGAAAGATTGTCTAAAGAAGGAGAATTTGGTAGAAGAAAGATTACTCAGATAACCCGTTACGCCACACTGGTCATAGCCGCCATCCAAGCTTTCGGATTGACTTTTTGGATGCAAACGATGAAATCGCCAGGCGGAGCTGCTGTAGTAAAGAATCCCGGTCTCAGTTTCCAATTGATGACTATTTTGACTTTAACCACGGGGACTGTGTTTATTATGTGGCTGGGAGAGCGGATTACCGAGAGGGGTGTGGGGAACGGAATATCTCTTATCATCTTTGCCGGCATCGTAGACCGGTTGCCGGTAGCAGTGGGGAATACTTTTCAGCTATTCCAAAGTGAAGAGATGACCCTCTTTGGAATCCTGTTTTTGGCAGCATTGGTATTTGCTATTACTGCCAGTGTAGTCTGGGTAGAGCAGGCTCAGAGGAAGATTCCCGTACAGTATGCCAAAAGAATTGTTGGACGCAAGATGTATGGAGGACAATCCACATTCCTTCCTCTTAAGGTAGACCAATCGGGAGTAATTGCAGTCATATTTTCTGTAGCTATAATGATGTTCCCGGCAACCATTGCTCAGTTCTTTCCCAATGTCGGGTTTATGGAGAAAATTAGTGGTTTTCTGCGACCCGGGCAGTGGATTTATACCATTATGTATGGTGGTTTGATTATATTCTTCTGTTACTTCTATACGGCGATTACATTTAATCCTAAGGATCTGGCTGATAATATGAGGAAGTGGGGTGGTTTTATTCCCGGCATAAGGCCTGGACAATCGACATCTTCCTATATTGACCGGGTATTGACCAGAATCACTCTGGCAGGTGCGTTATTTGTGGTCTGCATTGCGATTCTCCCACAATATCCTATAAGCTGGATTAACGCTCCGCCCATGCTTGCCACTATTTTTGGAGGAACCGCAATACTGATTGTAGTGGGTGTTGCTTTAGACACTATAGGACAGATAGAATCTCATCTGATTATGCGTCATTATGAAGGGTTTATGAAGAAGGGAAGAGTAAAAGGAAGATATTTTAACATTAAGTAATCTATAATTGGGATTTTTTGGTTATGAAGTTGGTTCTTTTAGGTCCCTG
>WJOT01000122.1 GCA_009619095.1 Clostridia bacterium | reverse complement strand
GTTCGGCCACGCCGAATTGGTCTACACGATTGCGTATGACCTCTAATGCTCTCTCCATAGCATCGCCGGGGGAAGTTCCTTGGGGAATTCTATTTAAATCAACTTCCAAAACCAGATGCATTCCTCCCCTTAAATCGAGGCCCAGCTTCAGGATTTTGCCCAGAATTTTATCTCTCCTCTCTTCCAGCTTTACCCTTTCCTCAGGAGACTTACTATACCATTGGTATGTTGGATATAAATATGTTAGTGCCAATATAACAATTATTGCTGTAAGGATTGCTTTCCACTGAATTGATTTCTGCATAAATATCTCCTAAATGCCTATTGACATATGAAAAGCGCCTAAAGCAGTTTAATTTTATTAATAAGCAGTTCAAAATTGCATTTTAAAAATTTTGCTGCTCGCCGACACATTATCATTCTTGTCAGAAATATCTCAAAGTACTCCATCACCTGGGAAGCTTTGGTATCAATGGTGAGTTCTAATGTAATTATCTTCTTGGCGTGGTTTACTCTCAAAAATGACTTCTTCGATGCGTAATTTACACGGTCGTGAATATCAAATATCTTTAGATTGGGACGCACTCTCGATTGATGAACATCCGACTTGTCAGCTAGAATAACGGCTGCAGCAATGCCATTGATAGGATCACCGGTCTCCTCTTCATGATTACCAATCGCCCCGGCAATCAGGGCAATTTCATCACTATTCATCTTCAATCTTTCTAAAATTTCAATAGCTAACAGTGCTCCACTCTGCTCATGGCGCGTCCTACCGATCATATTTCCCATGTCGTGGAGATAACCAGCAATTGCAGCCAACTCTGGTAATCGTTGATTATATTCTAAGTAGGTTAAGATATTATGAGCAATATTGGAAACCAACTTAGCGTGACGCTGCCCATGCTCAGTGTAGCCCACTGCACTCATATATTGGTCTGCCGCTCCCAGGAAAGCAATCACCCGAGGATGCTGTTTAACTTCTTCAATTGTTACTCTACTCATTTTGCCTCTTTTCCTTGCTCGGGACTGGTAGGCTGCCTGACCACTGTGGCAATTGCACTTTTGGAAACAACCACTTTTACTCCTTCAGCAATCTTCAAATCCACAACATTGCCTTTGATTGCACTTACTATCCCGTGAATTCCGCCAGAAGTAATGATTTCATCTCCCTTCTTTAGGGCATTGAGAAGATTCTGGTGTTCTTTAACTTTCCTCTGTTGAGGACGAATCAGAAGAAAATAGAAAACAAAAAAGATTAGAACTAGAGGCAATAAGCCTCCAAATGCACTACCTCTGGGAGCCCCTTCCGCTCCTCCTGGACGTTGACCCAAAGCATAAACAAGATCCATTAGATACCTCCATGTTTATATTAATTAGTGAATTTTTTCACTATCATTATGCCACTTTTTTAAAAATTCTCTTTTTGCTTCCTCATAGCGATCCTGTTCAATCGCCTGACGAATTTGTTTGAATAATTTTACCATAAAATGCATATTATGTAAAGTGTTTAATCTTAATGCCAAAATCTCCCCTGCTCGGAAAAGATGGCAGAGATAGGCTCGGGAAAAGTGACGACAGGTGTAACATCCACATTCTGGATCGAGAGATGCAAAATCGTCTTTGTATTGGGCATTTTTAATTACTACTTTTCCTCGGGAGGTAAACACCTGACCGTTGCGGGCATTCCTGGTGGGCATAGCACAATCGAACATATCAATACCCTTCTCCACAGCTTCCCATAGTTGTTGAGGCTCTCCCACTCCCATTAAATAGCGTGGCTTGTCCTCGGGAAGGAACGGTGTAGTGTAGTCCAGAATCTCATTCCGTAAATCCTGCGGTTCTCCCACGCTCAAGCCGCCTATTGCGTAACCTTCAAATCCAATTTCTATCGTTTCCTCAGCACTTCTTTTCCTTAAGTCCTTATGCATCCCTCCCTGGATAATGCCAAAAAGCCATTGTGAATTTGGCGATGAGTGGTGATTGTTGAATTCCTTTTTGCACCGTCTGGCCCATTTCAATGTCAATTCCATCGACTGCTGGGCGTAATCTTTCTCGCAGGGATAGGGAATGCACTCATCAAAACAGGTTATAATATCGGAAGCTAAATTAATCTGAATCTCAATAATTTTTTCCGGGGAAAAGAAATGCTTAGCGCCATCTATATGCGACTGGAACTCTACCCCTTCCTTGCTTATTTTTCTTCGGTCGGCAAGACTGAAAACTTGATATCCGCCACTATCACTTATAACTGGTCTATTCCAGCCCATAAACTTATGGATACCACCAGCCTTCTCTATTATCTCCACTCCCGGTCTTAAGAATAGATAGTAAGTATTGCTGAGAACTATCTCTACTCCTGCCTCTTCCAGTTCTTTGGGCGACAGGGTTTTTACTGTAGCTTGAGTCCCTACGGGAATAAACACAGGAGTATTGATTACGCCGTGGGTGGTTACAATTCTACCTATTCTCGCTTTTTTACTCTTTTTTAATACTTCAAACGTTTTTTTCATTACATTGTTTTCTTTATTGAAGTTTCAAATGATAAACATGGCATCGCCGTAACTGTAAAAATGGTACTTTTCTTTTATGGCTTCTTCGTATGCCTGGAAAATATTCTCCTTTCCAGCAAATGCTGCCACGAGCATTAAAAGAGTAGATTCCGGCAAGTGAAAGTTGGTAATTAACCCGTCTATTACTTTAAATTTATAGCCAGGATAAATAAATAGTTCTGTCCAGTTCTTTCCTGGTTTTACTACGACCTTCTTTTCCAATTTGGCAGAAATTGATGGTGGTTTTTCCTCTACACAACATGATTCTAAAGCTCTTACCGTAGTGGTTCCCACGGCAATGATTCGCTTTCCCTTTTCTATAGCCTGATTAATTGTTTTGGCAGTAGCTCCACTTAATTCAAAGTATTCGGCATCCAGTCTATGCCTGGTAATTTCAGCCTCTCTTACTGGCCTAAAAGTTCCCCAGCCTACGTGCAAAGTGAGGGGTACAACCTTTGCTCCTTTAGCTTCGATCCTGTTCAATAGCCTCTTGGTGAAGTGGAGCCCTGCAGTGGGAGCTGCTACTGCCCCTTCCTTTTTTGCAAATACCGTCTGATACCATTTCTTATCTTGAAGTTTAAATCTATCGTGAGAATTTCTTTTAATATAAGGAGGAAGGGGGACTTCACCAATCTTTTCCAGGTTCTCTGGGAAAGTTCCTGGAAAGTCGAATCCAAAGATAAATTTCCCTCCTCCTGTAGATAAAACCTTGCCCAGTAAACAAGGAATTCCTGGAGAACGTGAGCTTGCCCAACTGTTCTTCCAGAAGTCCACTTCAAGCCCTTCCCTTATTCTCCTTGCTGGCTTGACTATTGTCTCCCAAACTTCTTTGAAATTCTCTCTTTTTCCGCAAGAACTAGTAGTTGTCTTTTCCAGCTTTGCCAACCGCCTTAACAGGAGAACTTCTACTTTTCCTGCAGTATCCCTTTTCCTTCCTAAAAGCCTGGCTCTTATTACCTTTGTATTATTAATTACCAGTAAATCGCCAGGCTTAATCAGTTTCACTATATCAACGAACTTTTTATGTTCTACCTGGCCTGTTTTTCTGGATAGTACCATCAGTCGACAGTAGTCTCTGGGTTTAGCAGGTGTCTGTGCAATAAACTCTCCAGGCAAGTGGTAATCGTATTCGCGGAGTTGGGTTAATCTTCCCATTTCTCAATTTTTGTTTTAGGATAATAGTATCGCAAAATCTGTCGATAGTTGGCTCCCCGTTCAGCCATTCCCTTAGCACCCCATTGACACATGCCTACCCCGTGCCCCCACCCTCGGCCATAGAACTTTATTCTGTTACCTATATGTTCCATGGCAAATAGTGTGCTCTTGATAAGGTTGGGACCCATAACCATCCTAAAACGGCTTGCTCTAATTTTGAGGCGACCTCGCTGGTGATAGATTTTTAAATAAGTTACTCTACCAGAGGAACTTCTCCCTAAAATTTTAATCTTCTTGATGTCTTCGACATTGTATCCCTTTTCATTTAGTTTCTGTTCAAGCATTTTTTTCTTTATCGTCTTTTCCCAGTAGTACTGGCGAGTCTTTTTACAAAAAGGGCAAACTACCCCTTTCAAATAGGGAAGTCGCCCTTCTCCTCCCCAGACGTTGGACACATCTTCTGTGTGTCCTCCACAATTACTGTGAAAGAAGCTCTTGATAAGCTCTCCCTTATAGGTAACCACCCTTCCCCGGGTTAGATCGACTGCTTTGGACGTGCGCGGGTCTTCTGATTCCCCACCACCATATACTTGAGAGGTTATTGTAGCTGAAAGGTCGAAACCTTGTTTATCGTACTTTCCTAAATTTTTCATAACGTAGGTTCGGGAAACGACTGCCTGGGCTTTAAGAGCTTCTATAGGCCATTCCGGAGAAACTTCCCGGGTCATTACCCCATAAATGTATCCTTCTACCCCCAATTCGTTTATTACATTTAAGTTCCCTTTATTGTTTAACGAAATTTTAATCCCATCCCGGTATCTCCGACCATTAATCCTGAGCATCTCATTATCGGAAAGGGAATTGAACCGAAGCGATGGGCTGAATATTTTATCTCCAATTCTTATTCCTTTAGAGGTAGACAAGATTAAATAGATACTACTGCTCTTCAGTTTAACATGCCTTCCCGTTCCTAAATCGATGACTTCAAAACCACCGTCCGCACTGATATTGGCTGAATAGACATTTTCTAAAATCCCTATGCGAATAATTGTTTCCGGCAAACGGTTCCCGGCTAAAGACGGTGGGGACAGAAGTATGGGGAGGATTAGAAATATCAATCTGAAAAATAAATTAAATTCTTTTTGCATTTATTTTCTCTTTTTCACTGAAAATGCATCCGCAATAGTGCTGTCGATAAAGGTCCATCTTCTGGGAAATCTCTATACCTTCTTTCCAACCAACGCGAAAATTTGCATAATAGAAATTTATATTATACTTATTTCTAAGTTTTTCGCAAATTTTTTTTATTATTTCGTGTTCCTGAAATTTGCTATATAAAAGTGTTGTGGAAAAATAGTCGTAGCCTCTTTCTTTTGCTTCTTTTGCCAGTTTCTCCAACCTTAAATCATAACACTTTTCACATCTTTTCTCTTTCTTCCAGGACACAGGAGTTCTCTCTTGGCCCGCAGAATGGACAGGTAAATCAAATTTTCCTCTGGTTGCTTCCAGCCACTCCTCTAAAGCATACTCGTCTTTCCATATCATCGGTAGCTTTTCTTTCTGGGAAAAATAACCCATAGTCATCATCCTGTTTTGATACTCGCTATAAGGGTGTATGTTGGGATTATACCAAAACCCAGTGATTTCTAAATCTTTCCCTTCCACTCTCACTTCGCGTAGTTTCTTTAATGGATAACAGGCACAACCTGCACAACATACATGTAGTAAGAGTCTCATTTGAGTCTCTCTTCTTGGGATAATTTAAATAAAGCCTGTCTTAACTTACAGGCTTTAGTGAGGAAGTAGCTCCCATTTATGGGGGCGTTATTAAAAAATGACTCTGACCCTTTTTCGTTTTAAAATAGTTCTTGTTGGTCTTTAATGGAATTCTTGGGTAACTTTAGATGTTCGTAGGCTAATTTAGTGGCCATTCTTCCCCGAGGGGTGCGCTCTAAAAATCCAGATTGAATCAGGAAAGGCTCATAAACATCGGTTATGGTTTCTGTCTCTTCGCCTACGGCTACTGCTATTGTCTCTAAACCTACCGGCCCTCCGGAAAACTTCTCCATGATTGTAGTCAAAACTTTCCTATCCATACTATCCAATCCCATCCCATCGACCTCGAACATCTCCAGAGCTTTCTGGGCAATCTCCTCTGAAATTCTCCCGTCTCCTTTGACCTGTGCATAGTCACGCACTCTTCTTAGAAGTCGATTAGCTACCCTGGGTGTAGCACGACTCCTGTGGGCAATTTCTCTGGCTCCAGCCGGGTCCATAACAATATTTAAAATTCTCGCTGAACGAAGAACTATCTGTTCCAGTTCGCTATCCGTATAGAAATTGAGACGGGCTACAATACCAAATCTTTCTCTTAAAGGAGATGTCAGAGAGCCTGCCCGGGTAGTTGCGCCGACTAAGGTGAAACGGGGAAGCTGAAGTTTAATGTTTCTGGCGCTGGGGCCCTGGCCGATTATTATATCTAAATTATATTCTTCCATTGCCGGATATAACGCTTCTTCAACCGTACGGTTAAGTCGATGGATCTCGTCAATAAAGAAAATATCTCCATCAGAAAGATCGGTTAGAAGAGCGGCCAAATCGCCCACTCGTTCCAGAATAGGACCGGAAGTTGTCTTTATATTGACTTTTAATTCATTAGCAATTATGTAGGCAAGCGTGGTTTTCCCTAACCCCGGAGGGCTATAGAAAAGGCAATGGTCAAGAGCTTCTTTCCTCTTCTTTGCCGCTGCAAAAAATATTTTAAGATTTTCCTTTAACTTTGTCTGGCCCACGAACTCTTCTAACATCCTGGGCCTGAGAGTATAGTCGAATTTCCTCTCTTCTTCGTTCTTTATAGTAGGTGTGGTAATCTTCTCTTGCATTTCACCCTCTAATCAACAGAAAAATGGGGTCAGCTCTATTTTTCATTATAAATATTTTAATGCCTGCTTAATTATTTCTTCAGCCTGAGCATCTTTATCTATGGTTTCACATACAGAATTTACTGCTTCTTTTGCCTGGAAAACTTTATACCCTAAAGCGACCAGCCCACTTATGGCATCGGCAATTTCCTGTTCGTTTCTGGCAGCAAATCTTTCCTTTCCGGCAAAGGGTAAGACTTCTATCTTGTCTTTCAAACCTAAGATCAACTTCTCTGCAGTCTTTTTGGTCAGGCTAAAAATTCCCGTTAGAACTTGCGTATCTCCGGCAATTACCGCTCTTCTGAAATCGGGAAAAGATTTGGAAATCTTGGAGAGAATTTCCAGCGCGCCCTTGGCTCCTATCTTGGAAATTGACCGCAGAATGAGAAACACTTCTCTCTCTTCCAGAGTTAGAAACCCGTAAAGTGTGTTTCCTTTGCCGTACATAGATGCTGATATCCATGTGTAAATTTTGACTTCCCCTCCTGGGGAAGGCAGTTTTTCATACGTAGACAGAGGAATGGAAATCTTGTAACCCACTCCTTGAGCTTCCACAACAATGTGGTCAGTTTCTTTGTCTTCCAATCTTCCTCTTAAAAAGTCGAACATCTTTTAGTTCCCGTTAGCCAGCAATTTGAACAGGAGTCTCACTCTTATTCTCACTTTTCCAGTTTAGTAGCCATTTTCTGGGAATTGAGATGGCAAATAGCTACAGCCAGGGCATCTGCTGCATCGTCAGGCTGGGGTATATCTTTTAGTCCTAATAAAATCTTGAGCATCTTTTGCATCTGTTTTTTTTCTGCCCGTCCGTAGCCAACCAGAGATTGTTTAACCTGGAGGGGAGTGTATTCAGCTACAGGCAAATTTGCTTGGACTGCTGCCAGAATAGCCACTCCTCTGGCTTCCCCTACACTTATTGCTGTCTTTACATTTTTAGCAAAAAAAAGCTGCTCTATAGCAGCAATGTCTGGTTCATATTTTTTAATTATTTTACTGAGTTTTTTATGTATCTCTTCTAACCTTCTTGAGAAGAGACTCCTTTTATCAGTGTTTATACACCCATATGCCTCAACTTTATAAGTTACTTCTTCTGTTCTGTTTATAATCCCCCAGCCTAAAGCAGCTATGCCCGGGTCGATTCCCAAAACAACCACATTCTTCCCCTGAAAGTTAACTTATGATTTTCAAGACACCTTTTCCATTATCTCCTTCGGTATATCGAAGTTGGCATATACATTCTGAACATCGTCATTATTATCTAACCCGTCCATAAGCCTGAGCATCTGCTCAGCCTTTGCTCCCTCAAGTTTAACGTAGGTCTGTGGTAGCATAGTTATCTCTGCAGAATTTATCTCAATATTTTTTTCCTCCAGGGACTTTTTTACCTTTTCAAAGTCCTGGGGTTGAGTGATTATCTCGAAAAGGTCCTCGTCATCTGCCTTTACATCCTCTGCGCCGGACTCCAGGGATATTTCTATTAGTTCTTCTTCTTTTATCTTCTTCTTATCTACGGAAATGTATCCCTTTTTGTTAAACATCCAGCCCACACAACCCGCATCTCCTAAGTTTCCCCCGTGTCTGGAAAACGTTTTTCTTACTTCTGCAGTTACACGGTTCTTATTGTCAGTGGTTATTTCTACTAAAATTGCTACTCCACCCGGACCATAACCTTCATAAACCAATTCTTCATAAGTTACGCCTGGTAACTCTCCTGTGCCACGTTTAATCGCTTTCTTGATATTGTCCTGGGGCATATTAACTGCCCTGGCTTTGTCAATGGCAACTCTCAGGCGAGGATTGCCAACAGTATCGCTTCCTTCTTGCCTTGCTACCACAGTGATTTCCCTTATAATCTTGCTGAAAATCTGGCCTCTTTTAGCATCTATAATAGCCTTTTTATGCTTTATTCCAGCCCACTTGGAATGTCCGGACATTTTTCCAGTACCTCCTTATGTAAATCCCGCCCCTGCATCAGGGGCTGGATAAATTAGAGAAATTGGTTTTAGGTTACATTATTTTATCATAAAATTTTACCCTTTGTAAAGAGAAAACCTGGGATAAAACGTCTGTTCAAAAGCAGCTAAAGAGTTCTATATGCAATAAACTCTAACTACGCAATGTTTAAACTTTGAAGGTGGCTTCGGTGGTTATCTTCCTTCTTCCTTTGCCTTTTGGTAAGATTCAATTAGAGGTTGAGTAACATTTGGTGGTACTTCTTCATAATGAGAAAACTTCACTTTATGTTCTCCACTCCCCTTGGTCAATGAGCGCAAGTCTGTAGCATAATTGAAAAGTTCTCTCTCGGGAATTAATGCTTTTATTACCTGTTTTTTACCCTCACGGCCCATACCTAAAACTCTGCCTCGCCGACTATTTAAATCTCCCATTACACTGCCCATAAACTCCTCAGGAACGATCACTTCCACTTCCATAATCGGCTCTAAAATAAAAGGCTTTGCATTTGCCACCCCTTTCCTAATGGCCATGCTGCCAGCGATCTCGAAGGCTAAATTGGAAGAGTCGACATCGTGGAAACTACCATCGTAAAGAGTCACTCTGACATCCACTACAGGATACCCAGCAATTATTCCCTTTTCCATGGATTGCTTAACTCCCTTCTCCACTGCGGGAATATATTGACTGGGAATTGAACCGCCGAAAATCTTATTAACAAATTCGAACCCTTTCCCTTTCTCTAAAGGTTCGGTTTTAATCCAGCAATCGCCATATTGCCCACGACCTCCGGACTGCTTCTTATATTTTCCCTGAACATCGGCATTGGTGCGAATGGTCTCCTTATAGGCAATCTTAGGCCTTCTCAATTCTACCTCCACGCCATATCTCGCTTTCACTCTTCTGGACATAATTTCTAACTGGAGACTGCCCATTCCTGATACAATCATTTCTTTCGTCTCTTTATTCATCCCGGACTTCAAAGTAGGATCTCCACGCATGGCTGTAGCTAAGGCAGTGGCTATCTTCTCTTCTTCACCCTTCGATTTGGGATAGACAGCCATGTTTACCACTGGTTCGGGAAAGCTTATCTTGGAGATGGAAACCCTCTTTTTTGGGTCACAAAGTACATCATTCGTCCCCGTATCTTTTAGTTTAACCACGGCAATGATGTCTCCTGTTTCTCCTTCCTTGGTTTCAATACGCGTTTTTCCCCGCACAAAGGCAATTTGCCCTATTCTTTCAGAGGAACTTTTAGTGTTATTAATCACATCCAACCCGGTTGATAATTTACCTGAATATATCTTTAAATAGTTTATTATTCCCAGATGGGGCTCAGAAAAGGTCTTAAACACCAATGCTGAAAATGGGCCATTGGGATCAATCTTAACTTCTCCCTCTCTTTCCATAGGCGAAGGCGCATATTCTACCAGAAAGTCGAGAAGTTGACCGATGCCAATATTTTGTAATCCCGAACCACAAAGAACAGGCACAATTTTGTGCTCCACAATTCCTTTCTTAAGAGCGCTTTTAGTCTCTTCCGGGCTTAATTCCTGACCTTCCAGATACTTTTCAATCAACGTGTCTTCTGAAGAAGCGATTACCTCTATCAGTTTTTCTCTATATTCTTTAGCTTTGGCTACCATTTCTTGGGGTATTTCCACTTCTTTCCCTTCTACTATAGCCTTGTTAGTAAGCAGATTAATTACTCCGGAAAATTTGTCACCAGAACCAATGGGGATAGAAATCGGCGCAACATTGGGAGTCAATTTCTCTTTTAAACTCTCTTCTACTTTATTGAAATCAGCATTTTCCTTATCCATGCGATTAATGAAGATTATAGACGGTTTTTCTCTTTTCTGAACATATTCCCATTTCTTTTCGGTTCCCCTTTCTACACCGTTGGAAGCACAAACGTTAACAATGGAAATCTCCACAACGGAAAGAGCTCCTATCACTTCACCAACAAAATCGGCGTACCCGGGAGTATCGATGATATTGATTTTTTTATCTTTCCATTCGCAGAAGGCGATCGACGAATTGATAGAAATCTTCCTCTCAATCTCATCCGCATTATAATCGCAAATTGTATTGCCAGAGGCTACTTTCCCTAACCTGTCTATAGCCTTTGCTGAAAATAAGATTGCCTCAGCCAATTGGGTCTTTCCTGTTGACCCACTACCCACTATAGAGATATTTCTTAGATCTTCCGTCTTATACTTCTGCATTGCATCCTCCTCGTAAAAAAATGGGGTCAGAAAATCTTATTTTATGATAAATTAATTTAAGTGTCAAGTTAAAAAACCCCCCAATGGTCGCCACCGTGCTAAAAAAGAAAATAAAAAAGGAATCCGACCAAAAATCGGATTCCTTAATAGAGCTTATTCAGTCTAATCTCTGTTTTTACAGCCCTAAACTCAAGCTTAATCCACCAGCATAAGTAATCTCATCTACAAAACTAATCTCACCTTTTATTGAAAGAAAAGACCAAAATGATATCTTTCCGCCTAAAAAAGGACTAATGTCACCACTACTTCCCTCTCCCTTATCACCCCCTACTTCGTCTTTCCATCTTATCCAATTATGAAATAATTTCACCCCAGCATAAGGTGTTACCATTCCTATTTTCTTACTTGCCAGCACACTTCCCTGCAACTCCGTAGTATCTAATGTAAAATCAATTTTAGTGCCACTTCCTTCCGTTAGATTAGAAGAGGCATGAGTAAGCCCCAAGGAAAAAGATACGGCTGGTAGAATAATAATATCTCCCAGGAGAACATACCTTATCCCGCCACCATACAATGCGTCATCCATTTTCCCTTTATAAGAGGTACTCCCATCTTTCAATTCAGAACCTATGAGTCCTGCCAGAACATAGACCTCCACTCCCAACCCCGGTCGTAAAGTGCATTTTATGTTGACTTTCTGAGAAATATAGTCAAAAGGCACTTCGTACCCAGTGATATTCAGTTTAACCTTTTGTGTTGAATGGGCATAATAAACTTCTGTATTAACTCCTCCAATACTGGTAGGCGTTACCCAAGGCATTACTTCTCCTGCCAGTCCAAAGGAACAAATACCATAAATTAATCCCAGGCTTAAAATAAAAATCCGCCCTATCCTCATATTTTCTCCTTATGCCAAAAATACCTTCTATATAACAAAAAACCCTGGCGATGTCCTACTCTTCCATACCGTTACCAGTATAGTACCATCAGCGCAGGAGGGCTTAACTTCTGTGTTCGGGATGGGAACAGGTGTTTCACCTCCGCCATAATCGCCAGGGGAAAATGTTTCCGTGTAAAATCAAATAGTACGGTCAAGCCTCACGACCGATTAGTACCAGTAAGCTAAACTCATCACTGAGCTTACACCGCTGGCCTATCAACCTTGTAGTCTCCAAGGGGTCTTTAGTCCCGATTATTCATCGGGAGGGATATCTAATCTTGAGGTGAGCTTCACGCTTATATGCTTTCAGCGTTTATCTCATCCGAACATAGCTACCCAGCTATGCTCTTGGCAGAACAACTGGTACACCAGAGGTTCGTCCAACCCGGTCCTCTCGTACTAGGGTCAGCTCCTCTCAAATATCCTGCGCCCGCAACAGATAGGGACCGTACTGTCTCACGACGTACTGAACCCAGCTCACGTACCGCTTTAATTGGCGAACAGACAAACCCTTCCCACCTACTTCAGCAGGAGGATGCGATGAGCCGACATCGAGGTGCCAAACCTCCCCGTCGATGTGAACTCTTGGGGGAGATAAGCCTGTTATCCCCGGGGTAGCTTTTATCCGTTGAGCGACGGCAATTCCACACTAAACCGCCGGATCACTAAGCCCTGCTTTCGCACCTGCTCCCCATGTCTGGGTCACAGTCAAGCTTCCTTATGCCTTTACACTCGACACGTGATTTCTATTCACGCTGAGGAAACCTTTGGACGCCTCCGTTACTCTTTAGGAGGCAACCGCCCCAGTTAAACTGCCCGCCTAACACTGTTCCCCGACCGGATTCACGGCCGTAGGTTAGGACCACAGAACAATAAGGGTGGTATTCCAAGGTTGACTCCATTCCGACTAGCGTCGGAACTTCACCGTCTCCCACCTATCCTCTACAAATTATTCCACAATCCAATATTAAGTTACAGTAAAGCTCCCGGGGTCTTTCCGTCCCGTTGCGGGTACCCGGCGTCTTCACCGGGATCACAATTTCGCCGAGTCTCTCGTTGAGACAGTGCCCAGATCGTTGCGCCATTCGTGCGGGTCGGAACTCACCCGACAAGGAATTTCGCTACCTTAGGACCGTTATAGTTACGGCCGCCGTTTACTGGGGCTTCGGCTCGAAGCTTTCCTCCCGATAAATCGGGAAGTAACCTCTTCCCTTAACCTTCCAGCACCGGGCAGGCGTCAGACCCTATACATCCTCTTACGAGTTAGCAGAGTCCTGTGTTTTTGTTAAACAGTCGCCTGGGCCATTTCACTGCGACTCCGATATGCCCTTACGGGCTATCGGAGCACCCCTTCTTCCGAAGTTACGGGGTTAATTTGCCGAGTTACTTAACGAGAGTTCTCTCGAGCGCCTTAGGATTCTCACCCCGTCTACCTGTGTCGGTTTGCGGTACGGATGCCAGAATGGCTCACTGAAAGGTTTTTCTGGGCAGTGGGTTGAACCAGTTCTTCCGATTTTCATCGGAATCCTCACACTCCCCCGATAGAATCGGGGGGACGTGAACTCTGAATTCCATCTCAGAGATGGTCTACCCCCCTGCGTCACCTCACAGCTTTTAGCGCCAATCTGGCAGTGTCCGAATATTAACGGACTGCCCATCGTCTACGCTTTTCAGCCTCAACTTAGGACCGACTAACCCTGAGCAGATTAGCTTTACTCAAGGAAACCTTAGACTTTCGGCGTCCCGATTTCTCATCGGAATTATCGCTACTTATACCGGCATAATCACTTCCGTTTCGTCCAGCAGTCCTCACGGTCTGCCTTCATCCTACCACGGAACGCTCCCCTACCACACGCCAGTCCATAAAATGAACTAACGCATCCACCGTTTCGGTTATAAACTTAGCCCCGGAAATTATCGGCGCAAGACCACTTAACCAGTGAGCTGTTACGCACTCTTTAAAGGATGGCTGCTTCTGAGCCAACTTCCTGGCTGTCTGGGTAATCTTACATCCTTTACCACTTAGCCTATATTAGGGACCTTAACGGATGGTCTGGGCTCTTTCCCTCTCGACTATGGAGCTTATCCCCCACAGTCTGACTCCTGTAATTTATCCCGATAAATCGGGATCGCGATGGTATTCGGAGTTTGGTTAGATTTGGAAGCCCGGAAAGGCCCCTACTCTATCCAGTGCTCTACCCCCATCGTTTCAGTTACAAGGCTAGCCCCAAAACTATTTCGGGGAGAACCAGCTATTACCAAGTTAGATTGGCCTTTCACCCCTATCCACAGCTCATCTAGTGATTTTTCAACATCAAACAGTTCGGGCCTCCACCCCGTTTTATCGAGGCTTCACCCTGTCCATGGATAGATCACTTGGCTTCGGGTCTATTTAGTGCAACTTATCGCCCATTTAAGACTCGCTTTCGCTACGGCTCCTTCCGATTTAAAGGAATTAACCTTGCTACACTAAATAACTCGCCGGTTCATTATACAAAAGGCACACTCTCACCCATCTCAGACATTAGACAACAGACACCGACAAAAAACCTTAAAAGGAAAACCTTTTAAAGTCTAAAGTCTTAGTCTAAAGCCCTCCGTCTGATATAGGGCTCGAATTGCTTGTAGGCACACAGTTTCAGGTTCTATTTCACTCCCGTTCCCGGGTCCTTTTCACCTTTCCCTCACGGTACTAGTTCACTATCGGTCACCAGAGAGTATTTAGCCTTAGCCGGTGGTCCGGCCAGATTCCCACAAGATTTCTCGTGTCTCGCGGTACTTGGGAACTTAGTCAAAGAAGTGTATATCTTTTCGTCTACAGGACTGTCACCTTCTTCGGTTAACCTTTTCCAGGACTATTCGACTAAGACATACATTGGTAACTTCTCTCCATCACGTACAATAGGACGACTAAGCCCCGCTACCCTGCTTGTACAACGGGTACGTCCTATCACGCACAAGCAGTTTAGGCTGTTTCCATTTCGCTCGCCACTACTGAGGAAATCGAATTCTCTTTCTTTTCCAGAGGTTACTGAGATGTTTCACTTCGCCTCGTTGCCTCTCCAATTCTATTTTATTCAAACTGGAGTCTCCGATTATTAACCGGAGCGGTTTCCCGATTCGGAAACCCCCGGGTCAAAAGATGTTTACTCCTCACCGGGGATTATCGCAGTTAACCACGTCCTTCATCGGCTTCTGGTGCCAAGGCATCCACCATGCGCCCTTAGTAACTTGACCATACTATTTTGATTTTACTCGACGATATATTGAATCCACCCCGATAATATCGGGGGTACCCTTTATTTGTCAAAGAGCAATTAAATAAATATAAGAAACAAAATGTAAGTGAGAAATTCTCCCCACTTACACCTTATATTCTTCTACTTGTCCTTTTTATCTGGTGGAGAATACCGGACTTGAACCGGTGACCTCCTCGGTGCAAGCGAGGCGCTCTCCCAACTGAGCTAATTCCCCTTGTAAATATGCGAAATATTTCTAAACTGGGCCAGACCCACAAAAAAGGCAGATATAGGAAGTGAGTTCTCACTTACCCCTGCCTCTTTGGTGGGCCTTTCTGGGCTCGAACCAGAGACCTCTACCTTATCAGGATAGCGCTCTAACCAACTGAGCTAAAGGCCCTTTCTGAATCAACCTAAAAATTATATGGCTAATATATGCGCTTCTTTAATATATCCGAAGCCTTTAGCCTTCTATTACTACCTGTAAAATTAAATAGGAGCTGAAGCCAAAAAACCCTGAATCTTCTCCTTAGAAAGGAGGTGATCCAGCCGCACCTTCCGGTACGGCTACCTTGTTACGACTTCACCCCAATCGCCAATCATACCTTGGGCGCCTGTCTCCCCAATCAAAGATCGGGGTTAACTCAGCAACTTCTAGTACAACTGACTTTCGTGGTGTGACGGGCGGTGTGTACAAGGCCCGGGAACGTATTCACCGTGACGTGCTGATTCACGATTACTAGCGATTCCAACTTCATGAAGGCGAGTTGCAGCCTTCAATCCGAACTGAGGCCTGGTTTTTGAGATTAGCTCCCCCTCTTGGGTTTGCCACTCTTTGTACAGGCCATTGTAGCACGTGTGTAGCCCTGGGCATAAAGGCCATGCGGACTTGACGTCGTCCTCACCTTCCTCCTCGTTATCCGAGGCATTTTTCCTAGAGTCCCCGGCATTACCCGATGGTAACTAAGAATGAGGGTTGCGCTCGTTGCGGGACTTAACCCAACATCTCACGACACGAGCTGACGACAGCCATGCAGCACCTGTGTACCCGTCCTTTCGGACTGTACCGTTTCTGGCACATTCGAGTACATGTCAAGCCCAGGTAAGGTTCTTCGCGTTGCATCGAATTAAACCACATGCTCCACCGCTTGTGCGGGCCCCCGTCAATTCCTTTGAGTTTCAACCTTGCGGTCGTACTCCCCAGGCGGGGCATTTAATGCGTTAACTTCGGCACAGAAGGATTGGATACCTCCTACACCTAATGCCCATCGTTTACGGCGTGGACTACCAGGGTATCTAATCCTGTTCGCTACCCACGCTTTCGCGTCTCAGTGTCAGTTTTAGGCCAGAGAGCCGCCTTCGCCACCGGTGTTCTTCCTAATATCTACGCATTTCACCGCTACACTAGGAATTCCGCTCTCCTCTCCTACACTCAAGTTAACCAGTTTCGAATGCACGTTCCAAGTTAAGCTTGGGATTTTCACATCCGACTTAGCTAACCACCTACACGCTCTTTACGCCTAGTAATTCCGAACAACGCTTGCACCCTCCGTGTTACCGCGGCTGCTGGCACGGAATTAGCCGGTGCTTCCTCTGGCGGTACCGTCATTTTCCCCCGATTTGCATCGGGGAAAGATTCTTCCCGCCTGACAGAACTTTACATCCCGAAGGACTT